>JAJZYI010000248.1 GCA_021798135.1 Actinomycetes bacterium
CTTGCCGGACGACACGCCGACGACCCGGGTGCGGCTGCCCGGCACCATGAACCGGTTGGGCCGCCCCTCCTCGTGCCCGAGCGGGCCCGGCGCGCCGCCGGGCGCGCCGCGGCCGTGGCCGTGGCCACCCGACGGCGCGGCGGCCGGCTCCCCGTGGGCGGGCACGGCCAGCCGGGCGAGCAGCTCCGCCCGCTCGTCGTCCGACATCCACACCACCGAGACCTCGGCCGCGCCGGCACCCGGCACGGTCCCCACGGCGTGGTGGATCCGCTGCGCGAGCTCGTCGAGCTGGGGCCAGCGCGGCCCCGGCACCGCCACCTCCACGTCGACGTGCCGCCGACGCGACCTGACCGAGCGCACCATGCCGAGCTCGCCGATGCCGCGCCGCAGCTCGGGCTCCTCCACGGCGGCCACGGCCGCCTGCACCTGCTCGTCACTGGGGGTCACACGCAGCTCCACGGGAAGGGCCGTGCCCGGCACCACACCGTGGCACCGAGCACCGCCGGACTGTCGGCACGGACCGCGCCGGCCGGGCACTCGGGCCACCGTCCCCACCGGGCCGACCCGGCGCCCAGCTCCCGCCCGCATCCCCGGCACACCGGGCGGTCACCTGGACCGGGCGGTTGCCGGCACGGTGGCGGCGTGCGCCACACCTGTCACCGCCCGGCCACGCCGTGCGGCCCAGCAGCTGCCCGGAGACATGCGAGCTCGGCCGGGAACGGGCCGCCCAGGTAGACTACTGCTGTGGGAGCCGTGCTCGATCACACCTGGCACGACCGGCGCGGCGAGCGGTTCTCCGCCACCGTGGCGGCGGTCACGTCCGCGTTCGGCGACCCCACCCGCCGCGAGATCTACCTGCACGTGCGGGCGAACCCGGGAACGACGGCATCCGCGGTGGCCCAGGCCTTCTCGCTGCACCCCAACGTGGCTCGGCACCACCTCGACCGCCTGGCGGCCGGCGGCTACCTCGAGGTGACCCTGCGGGCGCCCGAGTCCGGCGCCGGACGGCCCGCCAAGCACTACCGCGCCGTCGACGAGGACCACAGCAGCGACGTCGAGATCCTCGGCCACCGCGACGACCTGCTGGTGTCGCTCCTGGCCGGGGCGGTCGCCCGGCTCGGGCCGCAGCAGGCGGAGGCGCTGGCCGAACAGGTCGGCGAGGACTACGGCCGCCAGCTGGCCCGGCGCATGCAGCCCGGCGACTCCCCCCGGTCGGTCCGAGCCGCCATGCACGCCGTGGCCGACGCGCTCACGGCCCACGGGTTCGACGCCCGGGCGGAGCACCGCGGCGACGCCACGGCCGTCGTCTCGGGGCACTGCCCGTTCGGTGACGCCGCCACCACCAACCCGGCGCTGTGCGCCGTGGACCGGGGCCTGGTCAGGGGCCTCCTCGCCGGCCTGTGCGGCACTCCCGGCGTCGACACCGTGCCGGTGGTGCTGTCGTCGCGAGCCCGCGGCGACGACGCCTGCGCCGCGCTCGCCTGAGCGGCGGCACCGCTCCGGAACCGGCTCAGGACACCGTCCGCCCGGCAAAGCACAGCAGCCGCACCTGGACGTCCGCTCCCGGGGGCGGCTGGAGCGCCGGACCGAAGCCGCCCGGCACCCGGATCAGCGCCTCGTTCTGCGCCAGGAAGGCGAGCGCCGCCTCCGACGCGGCGACGTCGAGCGTGTCGGCGAGCCCGGCGCCGCGTGCGAGGTCCCAGGTGTGGATCAGGGTGTCCGCGGCCAGCAGGGTGCCGACGAGCTGCTCGAACGGCACGGTCCCGGCCCGCGACGGCACCTCGGCGACGCGTCGCTCCGGGTCGTCGAGCGCTGCGAGCACCGCGCGGGACGCCAGCCGCCAGGACGCGGCCGGCTCGGCCTCGTCGAGCTCGGGGACGTCGGCGCCGGCCAGGGAGGCCACCCTCCCGTGGACCTCGGCCGAGTGCCGCACGAGCGCCCGCACCGACCAGCCGTCGCACGGCGTGGCCCGATCCCAGGCGTCCGGTCCCACTGCCGCCAGGCGGTCCGCGAAGCCGGCTGCCACCACGCGGTACCGCTCCGCATGCTCCGAGATGTGCGCTGCGTCGTCCACCGGGCGAGCCTAACCCGCCACTCGGCTCCCGCCACGAGCCACCGGTCACGCTGCTCGCAGGCCTGGCCGCCGCAGGCGGAGGGGGCGCCCGGGACCGGGGACCGCCCGCCCCCGGGCAGCAGCCCGGGCAGGGGCAGCTGCCGGGCCGGGGCCGGGGCCGGGGCAGGGGCAGGGGCAGGGGCAGGGGCAGGGGCAGGGGCAGGGGCAGGGGACGCCACCGCTAGCATGCAGGAGCCGGCCGGCACCCCCGCACGAGCAGCGAGCCCCCGGCGCACGAACGACGAGCCGCCCCCGGCGCAGGCGACGAGCAGCCCCACGCCGGCCGGCACCCCGCACGAACGATGAGCCGCCACTACCTCGACCACGCGTCGACCACCCCGCTGCGGCCCGAGGCGGCCGAGACAATGCTGGCGGTCCTGCATGCCGGCGCCGGCCTCGGCGACCCCGGGCGGGTCCACCACGAGGGCCGTGCCGCGCGCGAGCTGCTGGAGCAGGCGCGCGAGCAGATCGCCGCGCTGCTCGGCACCCGGCCGCGACAGGTCGTCCTGACGTCCGGTGCCACCGAGGCGGTGAACGCGGCGGTGTGGGGAGCGACGCGGGCGAGGCCGGGCGCCCCGGTCGTGCTGGCCGACGTGGAGCACTCCGCCGCGCGCGAGGCGTCGGCACGGCTCGCCCCCACGGTCACCGTCCCCGTCACCGCGACGGGAGCGATCGACCCCGACGCCGTCGGCGAGGCGCTGGCGGACGCCGCCCGGCAGGGCCGCCCGGCGGCACTCGTCCACTGCCAGCTGGCGAACCACGAGGTCGGCACCGTGCAGCCTGTGGCCGCCGTCGTCGAGCGCTGCCGGGACCTCGGGGTGCCCGTGCACGTGGACGCGGCAGCCGGCGCCGGGCACGTGCCGCTGGACGTGGACGGTCTCGGCGCCGACCTGGTGTCGGTCAGCGCCCACAAGCTCGGCGGTCCGCCTGGCGCTGGCTGCCTCGTCGTCCGCCGCGGCCTGCGGATCGCCCCGCTGCTCGTCGGCGGCGAGCAGGAGCGAGCCCGCCGAGCCGGCTTGGAGAACGTGGCGGCGGCAGCGGGCTTCGGCGCGGCTGCCGCCGCCCTGGCCGAGCCCGGTCGCCTCGACGAGGAGGCACGGGCCCAGCGCCGGCTCGTCGCCTCGCTCGTGGCGGCGGCGACCTCGGTGCCGGGAGTGCACCTGCTGGGCGAGCCCGACCCGGGCCGCCGGCTCCCGCACCTGGCATGCCTGGCCATCGACGGCGTGGAGGCCGAGCCCGTGCTGCTCGCGCTCGACCGGGCCGGGATCGCCGCCCACTCGGGCTCGGCGTGCTCCTCCGAGTCCCTGGCACCGTCGCCCGTGCTCGCGGCGATGGGAGCCGACGCCGACCGGTCGCTGCGCTTGTCCGTCGGCTGGACGTCCACGGCAGGCGACGTCGCCGCCTTCGCCGCCGCCTTCGGCCCGGCCGTGGAGCGACTGCGAGCCCTGCGGGGCCGAGCGCTCCCCACCGGCAGGGCCGCGGTCCGGTCGGCCGAGGACGTTCGGCCCTAGCCACGAGCGCCCGCGAGGAGTTCGGTGGAGGCATGCGGGAAGGTGCCGGGCCGGTCGCACGGCTGCGCCCCTACAACCTGGCGGCCGCTGCGCTGCACGCGGCACAGGCCGTCGCCGTCGTCGTCTTCGCCAACGACTTCTCGCTGCCCGTGCGCGCCTCGTACATGACGGGTCCTCCGGGCCCGGGCGTGGGCACGCGGACCGTCACGCTCTTCGACCTCCGCTTCGCCTGGGCGATCGCCGCGTTCTTCGCGCTGTCGGCCGTCGCCCACCTCGTGGTGGCGGGACCGGCATGGCACTCGTACCGAGCACAGCTCGCCGCGCGCCGCAACCCCTACCGGTGGCTCGAGTACTCGCTGAGCGCGTCCATCATGGTCGTGCTCATCGCCATGCTCGTCGGCATCGACGACGTCGCCGCGCTGTCGGCGCTGGTCGGGGTCAACGCCTCGATGATCGGCTTCGGATGGCTGCAGGAGCGCTACGAGCACCCGGGCGGGAGCCTTGGCCCGTTCTGGCTCGGGTGCCTCGCCGGCGCCGTCCCGTGGGCCGCCATCGCCGTCTACCTGGCCGGCCCGGGAGCCGACCTCCACCCGCCGGCCTTCGTCTACGCCATCTTCGGCTCGCTGTTCGTGGCCTTCAACTGCTTCGCGGTCAACCAGTGGCTCCAGTACCGCCGGGTGGGCCGATGGCGCGACTACCTCGTCGGCGAGCGCGCGTACGTGACGCTGTCGCTGGTGGCCAAGAGCCTGCTGGCCTGGCAGATCTTCGCGTCCACGCTGGCGTCGGCCGCGGCCCACTGACCACCGACGGCCTGCGGCCGGCACCGGGACGCCCGGTCACCGGGCCCGCGGGCGCCCCTGTCGGGGCCGTCCCGGCGATCCGCTCTCCGGCGGGCCCGGACCCTGCGACCGGGACGGCACCCCAGGGTGACCGCCCCGCCACGGCTACCCGGCCGAGCCGGACGACCCCGAGCCGGACGACCCCGAGCCGGACGACCCCGAGCCGGACGACCCCGAGCCGGACGACCCCGAGCGCCCAGCGCTGCCGGCCGCCGCTGCGACCTCGGACGGCACGGGGACGTGGGCCTCGCCGTACACCCTGACGATCGTGGAGGCGAACGCCGACAGCGTGGACGCCGGCGGGTGGTCGGCCAGCCCGGCGGTGAACTGGGCGACCGCGCTGTTGGTGTCGCCCTCCTGGGCGAGCATGGCGCCCAGGTAGAGGCGCGGAGCGAAGGCGCCGGGGTGCTCGGCGACCGCCTTGGTCTCGGCAGCCTGGCCCGAACGGACGAGGGACCGGTCGCGGGCCCGCACGCCGGCGGCGAACTCCAGCCAGCCCGACTCCGACAGGGCCTCGGGTTGGCTCGGGTCCAGCGCCAGCACCTGTCGGTACGCCACGAGCGCCACGGCCGGCTTGCTCTCGACGAGCGCCGTCTCCGCCTGGTCGAGCAGGCGCTGCTCCTGCTGCGCGCGGGTGAGGGTCAGGGACCCCGTCACGGGCTGGCCGGGCAGCTTGACGCCGAGCTCGGACACGACGAGCACCACCGCTGCCACCGCGAAGCAGGCGATGGAGAT
>JAJZYI010000007.1 GCA_021798135.1 Actinomycetes bacterium
GGCCGGCCTCGTTGTGGGGCTCCACCCGGGACCAGTCGATGCCCTCGAAGCCCCCGTACGCCGTGTTGACCACGGCCAGGAACGGCCCGACGAGCGCCGGGTCGAGCACGTCGTGCTCCAGGACCGACACCTCGTGGCCGAGCTGCTCCAGCAGGCGCCCCGCGTCCTCGGCGGCACGCCCGGGCGCGTCGTCGACAGGCAGGCCGAGCCCGCTGGTGGTGAGCACCGCCACCCGCAGGCGGCCGGGGTCCGCGCCCACCTCGTCGGCGAACGGCCGGGCGGGCGGCGGGGCCTGCTCCCACACCAGGGGGTCCGGGCGCGACAGGCAGTCCAGGATGGCGGCGGCGTCGGCCACCGTGTGGGTCAGGGCGCCCTCCACCGACATGCCGAACCACGCGGGCGTGGTGCTGGGGACCCGCCAGCGGCTCGGCTTGAGCCCGACCAGGCCGCAGCACGACGCCGGGATGCGGATGGAACCGCCACCGTCGTTGGCGTGCCCGACCGGCACCATCCCCGACGCCACCGCCGCGGCGGAGCCGCCGCTCGAGCCACCCGGGCTGCGCTCGGTGTCCCACGGGTTGCGGGTGGCGCCGTAGCGGAGGTTCTCGGTGACCGGCAGCGGGCCGAACTCCGGGGTGTTCGTCCGCCCGCACAGGACGAAACCGGCCCGCCGGAAGGCAGCCACCACCAGCTCGTCCTCGGTGCACGGCTCGTCCGGCGCGCCCGCCGAGCCGAAGGTGGCGGGCTGCCCGGCAGCGCGGGTCAGGTCCTTGACCGTGACGGGCACGCCGGCGAACGGCCCGACGTCCTCGCCGGCGGCCAGCCGCTCGGCCACGGCACGGGCGTCGGCCCGTGCCCGCTCGTCGTCGCGCCAGACGATGGCGCCGAGCGCCGGGTCGATCCGGTCGAAGCGCTCGATGCAGGCGTCCACCGCCTCCACCGGGCTGACCTCCCCGGCCCGGATGGCGGCGGCGAGCCCGAGTGCCGTGGGGAATGCGTCCATCTCCCATGCCTAGCCCATGGCGCCATCCCGTGCGCGGCATAGGCTGGCGGCGGCCGCCAGCCGCGCAGGCGCCGGTGCGGCCAGGAACCGCCAGCCGCGCAGGCGCCGGGAACCGTCAGCCGCGCAGGCGCGCCCCGTGCGCCTGCTCGACCGCGGCCACGCAACCGGCGCGCAGCGCGGCGACCTCGTCGTCGGTCAGGGTGCGGTCGGCAGCGCAGAACCGCAGCCGGAAGGCCAGGCTGCGCTCCCCGGCCGCCATCGACGGGTCGCCGTAGACGTCGAACAGCGCCACCGCCTGCAGTGCCGGGCCGCCCGAGCCCTCGAGCGTGCGCCGGACGTCGGCGGCGGTCGTGCCCGGCCCGACGACGAAGGCGAGGTCGACGTCGCTCGACGGGAACCGGCTGGCAGGGCGCACCTCCTGCGAACGCCGCTCGGCGCGGCGGAGGACGGCGCCCAGGTCGACCTGCAGGAAGCCGACGCGCCCCGCCTGGCCCGCTGCGCCGGACACGGCGCCGAACGCCGCGGCGACGTCGGGGTCGACTTCCCCCACCACGCCCAGGCGGACCATGGCGGCGGCGCCTGCCTCGGGGGCGACCACGACGGCGCCGCGCCCGGGGTGCAGGCCAGGCACGGGCTCGCCCTGGTCGAGCTCCGCGCCGACCAGGCCGAGCACCTGGGCGAGCACGGACCACGCCGCCACGGCCGTCGTGGCGTCGTCGCCGGGCGCGGCGAACACCATGCCGAGCAGCTCGGCCTCGTCCACGACCGACGCCGCCGCGTGCTCGTGGCGGACCGCCGCCGCCAGGCGCTCGGGCCCGGGCACCGGGAAGACGCGACCGATCTCGAACAGCCGCACGTCGCCCGCACGGCGAGCCACGTTGAAGGCCACGGCCCCGAGCAGGCCCGGCAGCAGGCTGCGCCGCAGCACCGACTCGTCGGGCGACAACGGGTTCGCCACCACCAGGCTGTCACCGCCGATGCCCGCACGGGCGTGGTCCTCAGGGCCGAGCAGCGGCGGCGTCCATGCCTCGTCCGCCCCCAGCCCGGCCGCCACGGCGCGGACGAGGCGGCGCTCGCGCTGGTAGGCGTCGAGCCCGCCGACCTGCGGCGGCCGCAGCCGCCGCCGGGCGATGCGGCCGTAGCCGTGGTGGCGGGCGACCTCCTCGATCACGTCGATCTCACGGGTGGTGTCGGGCCGGAACGTGGGGACGGTCACCACCTGGACCCCGGGCGACGCCGGGGCGCTGGCGAAGCCGATGGGCTCGAGGTACCGCGCCACCGCCACGTCGTCCAGGTCGGTCCCGAGGACGGCGTTCACCCGTGCCGTCCGCACCGGCACGTCGAGCGGGGCGGGCACTCGGCCCCGACGGTCGATGCGCCCGGGCGCGACCCGCAGCCCGGGCACCGACTCCCCCAGGATCTCGACCAGGCGGGCCACGGCCAGGTCGATGCCCTCGGGGTCGCACCCCCGCTCGAAACGTGCCGACGCCTCGGTGCGCAGCGCCAGGCGCTTGGACGTCCGGGCGATGGCGACCGAGTCGAAGTAGGCGGCCTCGAGCAGCACGCCGGTCGTGGCGTCGGTGATCTCGGTGCTGGCGCCGCCCATGACCCCGGCGACGCCGACGGGCCGGTCGTCGCCGTCGCAGATGAGGCAGTCGCGCCGATCGTCGCCCGGCGCCACCGACCGCCCGCCGAGCGCCCGCTCCACGCCGTCGAGGGTGACGACCGACTCGCCGGGCCGGGCGGCGCGGACCCGCAGGGCCGAGCCGGCCACCCGGTCGAGGTCGTAGGGATGGGTCGGCTGGCCCAGCTCCAGCATGACGTAGTTGGAGGCGTCGACCACGTTGTTGATGGGGCGCATCCCGGCCAGGGTCAGGCGGCGGGCCACCCACTGGGGCGACGGGCCCACCACCACGCCGGTGAGCAGCGTCGCGGTGAAGCGTGGGCACAGGTCGGCGTCCTCGACGACGACCTCCGCGAGCGCCGCCACCTCGCGGTCGCCTGTCGCCGCCGCGGCCGGCACCGGCAGCCGGAACGGCAGGCCCATCCGGGCCGCGGCGTCACGGGCCACGCCGGCCACGCTGAACGCGTCCGGCCGGTTGGTCTCGACGGCGACGTCGAGCACCACGTCGCCGGCCACGCCGAGGGCCTGCCCGATGGGTGTGCCCAGCGGGGTGGCGCGGTCGACGAGGAGGATGCCGTCGTGGTCCTCGCCGAGCCCGAGCTCGCGGGCCGAGCAGAGCATGCCGTCGGACACCACCCCGCGCAGCTTCCTGCGCTCCTTGCGGAAGTCGCCGGGCAGGACCGTGCCCACCGGGGCCAGCGGTACCCGGTCGCCCACCTTGAAGTTCCAGGCGCCGCAGACCACCTCGACCAGTCCGTCACCGGCGTCGACCTGCACGCGGCGGATCCGGTCGGCCCCCTCGATGGCGCCGATCTCGGCCACCTCGGCCACCACCACGTCGTCGAGCCCCTGCCCGACGTGCTCCACCGCCTCGACCACCAGGCCGAGGTCGTCGAGCGTGGCCACCAGGTCCTGCCACCGGTCGCCGAACGGGGCGAAGTCGCACAGCCATGAGAGCGGGACGCGCACGCTGGTGCCCCCTACGCCTGGCGCAGCATGCGCACGTCGTTGTCGAACAGGGCCCGCATGTCGGGGATGCCGTGGCGCATCTGGGTGCAGCGGTCGATCCCGAAGCCGAAAGCGAAGCCGGTGTAGCGCTCGGCGTCCACCCCGACCGCGTCGAGCACCGCAGGGTCCACCATGCCGCAGCCGCCGAGCTCCACCCAGCCCGTCTGGGAGCAGGTCCGGCACCCGGCGCCGTGGCAGATGGTGCAGGTGATCTCGAACTCCGCCGACGGCTCGGTGAAGGGGAAGTAGGCCGGCCGCAGGCGGGCCGAGATGTCCGGGCCGAAGTACGCCCTCGTGAAGGTCTCGATCGTGCCGGCCAGGTCACCGAAGGTGATGCCCTCGTCGACGACGAGCCCTTCGACCTGGTGGAACACCGGGAAGTGGCGGGCGTCGGCGGTCTCGCGCCGGTAGCAGCGCCCCGGCATCACCGCGTAGACGGGCAGCTGCCCGGCCTGCAGGACGCGGATCTGCACCGGCGACGTGTGGGTCCGGAGGACCACCGACTCCTCGGGCTCGATGTCGAGGTAGAACGTGTCGAACATGCCGCGGGCGGGGTGCGCCGGCGGCATGTTGAGCGCCTCGAAGTTGTACCAGTCGGTCTCGACCTCGGGACCGTCGGCCACGGTGTAGCCCATGCCGACGAACACGTCCTCGAGCTGGTCGCGCGTGCGCTGCACCAGGTGGACGAGCCCCTGGCGCCACACCGCCACCCCGCCCCCGGCGGACGCCGCCCCGGCACCCAGGGCACGAGCGCCTGCCGAAGCGAGCACCTCGGTCAGGTCGAGGCGCTCGGCGTCGATCCGGGAGCGCCGCTCGGACGCGGCCAGCGCGTGGCGCCGTCGCTCGACAGCCGCCTCGACCACGCGGCGGGCCTCGTTCAGCGCTCCGCCCGCGGCACGCCGCTCCTCGGGCGCGAGCGTCCCGAGGCGCTGGCGGGCCGCGGTCAGCGGCGAGCGCTTGCCCAGCAGCGCGGCATCCAGCGCCCGCAGCTCCTCGGCCGTGGCCACCGCGTCGACGGCCTGCACCGCCCGGTCGGCCCAGCCCGCCGGGTCGGCTCCGGGGTCGCCGGTCGGGACCGCCGCGGCACCGGCGCTCACGCCCGGCCCCACGGCGGCGGCACGGGACCAGGCGCGCCGGCTGCCACGGTCGGACCTCCGCCGGCCTCGCTCCCAACACTGCGCATCCCGTGCAGGTTAGAGCGTTGCCGGACCACCTCGAAGCACAGCACCGTCGCCGCCATCGACACGTTGAGCGACTCGACCCCCGGTGCCATCGGGATCGTCACCCGGTCGTCGAGCCGCTCCTCGACGGCGCCGCCGAGGCCCGCCGCCTCGTTCCCGAGGACCACCGCGCTCGGCAGGGACCAGTCGACCTCGGTGTGGGGCCGGCCGCCGGCGGGCAGCGCCCCGACCCGCCGCAGCCCGCGCCGGCCGAGCTCGTCGAGCACGGACGGGGCGTCGACGTCGACCAGCAGCGGGACCTGCAGCACGGCGCCGGCCGACGACCGGACCGTCTTCGGGTTGAACGGGTCGGCCGTTCCGGCGCAGCACACGACGGCGTCGGCACCTGCAGCGGCGGCGCTGCGCACGACCGTGCCGAGGTTGCCCGGGTCCCGCACGTCGACGCACACCACCACCAGGCCGGCATTGTCGAACGCGTCGCCCGGCACCGCCGGGGTCCGGACGACGGCGAGCACGGGCTGGGGCGTGACCGTGTCGGCCACCCGGTCGAGCACCCCGGGGGCGAGCTCGAAGACCCGGGCGCCGACGGCCTGCGCGGCCTCGGCCACGTCGAGCTCGGCGGCACCGGCCCCGGGCGCCAGGTACACCGACTCGACCTCGGCGCCGACCTGCAGGGCGACGCCGAGGAGCTTGGGACCCTCGACCACGAAGGCCCCGTCGTTGCGGCGGACGCTGCGGCGTGCCAGCAGGCGCCGGAGACGCTGGACGCGCTGGTGGCGCAGGCCGATCGGCTGGATCAGCCCGCCTCCCTCACCGGTCCGGCGGCCGGCGCCGCCGCCAGCGCCGCCGACGCAGCGGCGACGAGCTGCCCGAAGGCGCCGGGATCGCTCACCGCCAGCTCGGCCAGCACCTTGCGGTCCACGTCCACGCCGGCGTGCCGCAGCCCGGCCATGAGCCGGCTGTAGCTGGTCCCGTTCTGCCGGGCGGCCGCGTTGATCCGCTGGATCCACAGCCTGCGGAAGTCGCCCTTGCGCGCCCGACGGTCCCGGTACGCGTACTGCAGCGAGTGCATGACCGCCTCGTTGGCGGACTTGAAGGAGCGGCTGCGGTTGCCGTAGTAACCCTGCGCCTGCTCCAGCACGGCACGGTGGTGCTTCCGCCCGTTGACGGCGCGCTTCACCCTGGCCATGACGAGCTCCTCTCTTCGACGTCGAGAACGGTGATGGGGGTGGCGCGGCCGGCGATGCGGCGCGCCACCCGTGCGGCACGCCGCGTCGGCGTGCCGGTCCGGTGGGCTGTGGTCAGCGGCCCAGCAGCCTCCGGACCTGCCGGAGGTCCGCCGAGGCCACGTCGACCTCGCGCCCCAGGCGCCGGGTGCGGGTGGAGGCCTTCTTCTCCAGCAGGTGCGACCGCATCGCCTGCCCGCGCCGCAACCGTCCGGTGCCGGTCACCTTGAAGCGCTTGGCGGCGCCCCGGTCGGTCTTCATCTTCGGCATGTCGCTCAGCTCTCTCCCTCGGCTGCCGGCTCGGCGGCCTCGTCGTCGTGCTCGTCGTCGTGCTCGTCGCCGTCGCGAGTCGCCCGTGCCGCAGCTGCCTGCCTGGCGCGCTTGTCCGGCGCCAGCACCATCACCATGTTCCGGCCGTCCAGCCGGGCCTCCGACTCCACGCGCGCCGTCCCGTCGACCTGCTCGGCGACGCGGTCGAGGATCCGCTTGCCCAGCTCCGGGTGGAAGACCTCGCGGCCGCGGAACATGATCGTGACCTTGACCTTGTGCCCCTCACCCAGGAACTTCTGCACCTGACGGGTCTTCGTCTCGAAGTCGCCCGGCCCGATCTTGGGCCGGTACTTCATCTCCTTGATCCCCGAGCTGGTCGTCTTGCGCCGGGACTCGCGGGCGCGCTGGGCCGCGTCGAACTTGAACTTCCCGTAGTCCATGATGCGGCAGACCGGCGGGCTCGCCTGCGACGCCACCTCGACCAGGTCGAGGTCGAGCTGTCGGGCGATGGCGAGCGCCTCGGGCAGAGGCTTGATCCCCAGCTGCTGCCCATCGGGATCGACCAGGCGCACCTCTCGTGCGCGGATGCGGTCGTTGATCCTGGGCTCGCTGGTGGTCGAGGTGGCTGCGATGCGGCATCCCTCCCGTCGGTGCTGGGCTCCCGGGTCCCCCCTGGAGCCGTCCACGGAAAGCGCGGCCACACCCTGCGCGGCACCCAGGACCATCGGGTGCTCGGACCCGGCGCACCTGGCGGTGGCCGGGTGGGGGTGGACCGGTCACCCGGCACCCCGCTTTCCCTCGTTGTTCGAGAGCCTAGGCTACCAGGCGTGAGCAGCCTGTGGACACCCGACGGCGAGCGACCGGTGCCGCGGCCCGGCGCCAGCGGCGCGCCGGGGGCGGGGCACGGCGGGGACCGCACCGGGCCGAGCCAGCCTCCCCCCGGCGGCACAGCTCCCCCCGGCGGCACAGCTCCCCCCGGCGGCACAGAGCCCCCCGGCGGCACAGAGCCCGGGGCAGGGAGCCGCCGGGACGGTCCGCAGCTCGACGAGGGCACGGCGGCAGAGATCGAGCGCCTCCGGCGCGAGGTGGCGGCCACGCCCGCTTCGGTCGTCGTCGCCAACCACGCCTACGGCCTGTTCGAGCTGGCCGCCATCCACCTGTCCGAGCAACCGCCGCGCCTGGAGGACGCCCGCCTGGCCGTCGACGCGCTCGGCGGTCTGGTCGAGTCGGTCGGCGACCGCCTCGGCGAGGCGACCGGATCGCTGCGCGAGGCCCTCGCCCAGATCCGCATGGCCTTCGTCCAGATCAGCGGAGCCGCCTCGGCCGGCAACGGCGGGCAGGGCCCTCGGAGCTGACCGGACGGCCCCTCGCCGGGCTCACGGCCCGGGAGCGAAGGGGAAGCCTTCGGTGGCCGTCTCGCTCCCGTCCAGGCCGATCAGGTAGCCCGCGTACCCGGGGGCGCGCGCAACGGCCGCCAGCGCCTGCTCGCCTCCCACGGCCAGGCCCGTCGCGAGGGCGTCGGCGATGGCCAGGCTCGGGCCGGTGACGCTGGCGCTCGCCACCGCACCGGCGGTGTGCTCGCCGGTGCGCGGATCGACGAGGTGGGCGCCGCGCTCGTAGCCGCCCGACGTGGCCAGGGCGTGGTCGACCGCCACCACGCAGGCGAGCCCGTCGGGCCGCCAGGGATGGCGGACGCCGATGCGCCACCCGCCCGGGTCCGGCGCCGGCCCGTGCACCACCACGTCGCCACCGCCGTTCACGACCGCGGCGCGGACGCCCGCCCCGTCGAGCACCGCCATCGCGCGCTCGAGCGCCCAGCCCTTCACGAGCCCGGTCGGGTCCACGCCGCCCGGCATGGCCCAGGGGTCGAACCAGCCGTCAGCCAGGCGCCGGGCGTCGGCGCACAGGGCCAGCACCCCGGCCAGCTCCCCGGCGACGTCGTCGGGGAAGTCGTCGAGGCGCGCCACCCCCCGCCGCAGTCGGCTCATGGGGCTCCATGCCGTCCAGGTGCTGAAGATGCGGTCGGCACGGTGCAGCTCGGCGCAGGCGGCGTCCACGGCGCCGGCGACCGCCACCGGCGGCAGCGCGCCGCCGTCGACGGCCAGCGACACCACCGTGCCCATGACCGGCTCCTCGCGCACGGTCGGCGGCCCGGTCGTGGCGCCCGGCGGCGCCGCCGTCGTCACCCCTTCGGCCGCTTGGCGAGCGCCGACTGCAGCGACATGGCGTAGGCCTCGGAGGTGTACGTCGCGCCGGAGACGCCCTGGATCTTCGCGCTCTGGGCCTGCATCACCTCGCGCTGGAGGTAGGGCACGGCCTGCTGGGCGATGTACCCCGACGTCGGGTCGGCCACCTGCAGCGACGTCACGGACGACGAGGTGATGCGGCTGCCGCGCAGCGTCACCGTGACGGCCAGCTGGCCATAGCCGAACTGCACGACCTTGCCGGTGAGCTTGACCGTGGCCGGCGCGGACGGCGTGGTGCCCGACGAGCGAGCGCCGGTGGACCCCGGCGTGCTGCCGGCGGACGCCGGCGCGGCCGACGACGAGCCCGACGACGCGCCGCCCGACGACGCGCCGGGCGCCGTCGGGCCCGAGGACGATCCCGGCCGGGGCGCCGAGCGGGCCGTGCCGCTCGGCGCCGTCGAGGACGATCCCGGCGACCCCGACGCCGGGGCGCCGCTCGACCCTGTCGGGCCCGACGACCCGGACCGTCCCTGCGCCTGCGTGCCGGTCCCCAGCGCCGAGAACGACGTCGCCTTCGTGTGGAAGCTCAGCACCCCGGCGAGCCCGGCTGCCGTGGCGCCGATGACGATCGGTGCGCGGCGCATCAGGCCCCTCCCTCCGCTGCTCGGGGTGTCCGGCCGGCGGCACCCGCCGGCGGACCCCATGCCCTGCGCCGCCCCGTCGCCCGTCCGCCCGCGGTCACAGCGCGTACGCCTCGTGATGGAGCGACCCGCGTGCCACGCCCAGGCGGCGGCAGGTGGCGTCCACGGTGGCCACGAAGGTCTCGGGCCCGCAGACGTAGACGTCCCGGCGGACGATGTCGGGGACCAGCCGCCGCAGGGCGGCGCCGTCGAGCGCCACCTCGTCGCGCCGGCCCACGAGCTCGTGCAGCTTGCCCTTGGCGTGGCTGACCAGCGCGGCGATCTCGCTGCGCAGCACCAGGTCGTCCTCGGTCGTGGCCCTGATGACGACGACCGGCTCGGCGCCCTTCGGCAGGTCCTCGAGCAGGCCGCGCACGGCGGTGACGCCGATCCCCGCGGCGATCATCGCCACCCGGTTGTTGCGGCGGGCGTGCCGGGTGAAGGCGCCGTAGGGCCCCTCCACCGCCACCCGGGTGCCTGGCCGGAGGCGGGCGACGGCTTCCGAGTGGTCCCCCACCCCCTTCACCGTGATGCGCAGGTACGGGGGCCGGGGCAGCGACGACAGGGTGTACGGGTGCGCCTGCCACCACAGGCCCCGCACGAGGAACCGCCACATCATGAACTGGCCCCCGGCCACCGGTAGCCGCTCGAGGTTCCGGCCCTTCAGGATCACGGACACCACCCCCGGCCCCTCGGGCCGCACCTCCACCACGCGCAGGTCGTGGCGAAGCGTCCGGAGCACCGGGAGGCCGAAGCGGTAGACGATGACGAGGCCGGCGGCGGCCGCCCACACGATCGACCAGATCGCCTGGGTCAGCGGGTGCCCGACGAAGGTGGGGCCGAGGGCGAGGGCGTGGGCGAACGAGAGCGCCAGCGCCAGGTAGATGTACAGGTGGACCGCCCACCAGGTCTCGCGGGCGATCCGCCGGCGCACGCCCCGGATGGACAGCACGCCGATCAGCAGCATGAGGGCGAGGCCGACGGTGGCGGCCAGCACGTCCTGGTAGTCGTTCAGGAGCGTGCCGATCTCGTGGGCGATGCCGGTGCGGGCCGCCTGCGCGTACCCGACGGTGATGAGCACGGCGTGGAGCAGGATCAGCACGATCGGCCACGCGGAGAGCCGGCGGTGCCAGCGCACCAGCCCGTCCTGGCCGAGCACCCGCTCCACCACCGGGATCCGGCTGGCCAGCAGCACCATGACCAGTGCCAGGTACGTGCCGATCAGGCCCGTGGCGGTGCCCAGGAACGAGGCGACGCCGCCCGGCGCGTGGAGCTCCGACCCGGTCTCTCCCGAGATCACCAGGCCGATCAGCCAGACGAGACCTCCCGCCACGGCGAGGGCTGCGACCTTCGCCGCCCACGGCCGCGGGGGCGGCACGGGTGCGGTCGGCACCCGGCGAGGCGCCGGTCGGGTCCGCTTCGCAGGCGCGGACGGTTCGAAGCTCACCGTGGTCACGCCGCCAGCCTGGCACGGGTAGCTGACGAATTGGTTAGCGAACCCTGTGGTTCCCTGTGCGCGCTTCCCCCGCTCCGACCTGCGGCGGCGGCCCGCCCCGGCGGCCGGGCATCGCCGCAGGCGCCGGCCCTCCACGCCCGGCGCCCCGGCGGCCCGCCCCGACGGTCAGGCGTCGCGCCGCTGCAGGAGCCAGGCCCCGACCGCCAGGGCGGCCAGCGCGTAGCCGGCGAGGACGCCCAGCCCGGCCCACGTCGGGAAGGCGGCGAACACGCGGTGCGCTCCCGGCCTGGTGGCGGTGGTGACCGCTCCGATGAAGGCCGGGAGGTAGCGGTCGACGGCGTCCTGGACGGACGTCGGCAACGCCTGCACGATGAGCGGCAGCACGAACAGGACGCCGACGAAGGCGCTGATGGCGCCGGCGGTGTGCCGGACGACGGTGGCGATGCCGAGCGCGAGCAGGCCGAGGAGGGCGAGGTAGACGCCGCCGCCCACGACGGCGCGCAGCACGCCGGGCTGGCCCAGCGCGGCGTGGGGCGGCCCGCTGCCCAGCATGGCCTGGCCGGTGAAGAAGGCGATGAACGACGCCACCTCGCCGACGGCGGCGGCCAGCGCGGCGAACACGACCGCCTTGGCGGCGAGGACGCGGTGCCGGTGCGGCACCGCCGCCAGGGTGGCACGGATGGTCCCGGTGCCGTACTCGGCGCTGATGGCGAGCACCCCGAGCACGCCCACGGCCAGCTGCCCGAAGAGCAGGCCGGTCAGGCTCCGGCTGGTGGGGTCGAAGGTCAGGCGGTCGATGAGGCTGCGGTGGGACCAGTGGCTGGCCGCCATCCCGGTCGCCAGCATGCCGATGCCGACGGTGAGCACGACCGTCGCCACCACGCTCCACGTGGTGGAGCGCACCGTCCTGAGCTTCGTCCACTCCGAGCGGAGCACGCCGCCGAAGCCGGCGGCCCCGCCCGGCGGCTCCGGGACCGCAGGACGCGGCGGCGCCGGCGCCACGGGGTCCGGTGCCGGGGAGCGCACGCCGCCGGTGGTCGTCACCGCTGCCCGTCCCCTCCGGTCCCGGGCACGCCGGCAACCTCGCCGTGGTACTCCACCGTGCCGGCGGTGAGCTCCATGAAGGCGTCCTCGAGGGAGGTGCTCGCCGGCGACAGCTCGTGCAGCGCGATCCCGAGCGACGCGGCGAGGTCGCCCACCGCGGGGCCGTCGGCACCCCGGACGACGACGGCGCCGTCACCCGCCGGCTCCACGGTCGCGCCCGTCGTCACCAGCGCCGGCACGAGGTCGGCGATCCTGGGGCTGCGCACCCGGACCGCCCGGCCCGAATGGCTGGCGATGAACTCCTCGACCGAGGTCTGGGCGACGAGCCGGCCCCGTCCGATGACCACCAGGTGGTCGGCCGTCAGGGCCATCTCGCTCATGAGATGGCTCGACACGAGCACGGTGCGGCCCTCGGCGGCGAGCCCCTTCAGCAGCGTCCGCACCCAGCGGATGCCCTCGGGGTCGAGCCCGTTGACCGGCTCGTCGAACAGCAGCACCCCGGGGTCGCCGAGCAGGGCGGCGGCGATGCCGAGGCGCTGGCCCATCCCGAGGGAGAAGGTGCCCGCCCGGCGGCGCGCCACCGCGGCGAGCCCCACCAGCTCGAGCACCTCGTCCACCCTGCGGCCGGGGATGGCGTTCGTCTGGGCGAGCGCCACCAGGTGGTTGCGGGCGCTGCGGCCCGGGTGGATGGCCTTGGCCTCGAGCAGGGCGCCGACCTCGCGCAGCGGCCACGGCAGCGACCGGTAGGGCCGGCCGCCCACGGTGACCGACCCGGCGTCGGGGGCGTCGAGGCCGACGATCATGCGCATGGTGGTCGACTTCCCTGAGCCGTTGGGCCCGAGGAACCCGGTCACGCGGCCTGGCGGCACGTCGAACGACAGGCCGTCGACCGCGGTGACCTGCCCGTACCGCTTGACCAGCCCGCGCGCCTCGATCACGCCCGACCCCCGGCGCGCGCCGGCCGTCCGTTCACCGTGCCGAGCACGGCGCCAGCGTGCCACACCATCCTGACGGAACGGTGAGCACCCGGGCCGGCCGTCACCCGACCGCCGCAGCCCCGTCGCCGCTCACGGCGCCGGCGGCCCGAGGGGGTGCAGGGCCTGGGCCTCCATGCGGCCGTGGTGCCCGGGGGCGAGGACGAACGTCACGGGCGTGCCGACCGCGATCCGGCGCGTCCCGTCGGCGATCGCCGTGCAGTGGAACCCCGTGCGCACACCGTGCTGGTCCTCGACGGCACCGAGCCCGCGGCGCTCGTCGAAGGCGACCACCGTGCCGAAGCGGGGCCCCCGCCACAGCGCCGAGGTCCCGGGCTCGCCGGCCCGGGAGGGCGCTCCGGGCCCCGGACGCCGTGCACCTGCCGCCGGGCCGCCGCCGGCGGCAGGGCGTGGCGGCGTCGCGGGCGCGCTCGCCACGTCAGTGCACGATCTTCGACAGCGGGAGCTCGATGATGTCGGTGGCCCCCAGGTCCTTGAGCTCGGGGATGAGCACGTTGACCCCGTTGGTCGGCACCACCGTCTCCACCGCGTACCCCGAGCGCCCCATGAGCTGCGACACCGTCGGCGCCTTCAGCGCCGGCAGCACGCCGACCACGTCGTCGAGGCGGTCCGCCGGCACGTTCAGCTTGAGCAGCACCCGGCCACGTGCCTCGAGCACGCCCTGCAGGAGGATGTGGAGCTGGTCCATGGCGTGGCGCTTGGCCGGGTCGGCGGCGGCCACCGGGTTGGCGATCAGCTCGGTGTAGGAGACGAGCAGCGTGTCGACGATCCGCAGTCCCGCCGCGGCGAGAGCCCTGCCCGTCTCGGTGATCTCCACGACGGCGTCGGCGATCTCCGGGACCTTGGCCTCGGTCGCCCCGTAGGACAGCCGGACGTCGGCGCGCACGCCGGCCTTCTCCAGGTACCGGCGGGTCAGGCCGGGGTACTCCGTCGACACCCGGGCGCCGTCGGGCAGGTCGCTCACCGCCTGGACCGGCGAGTCGCGCCCGACGGCCAACACGACCCGGATGGGCCGGGCGGTGGCCTTGGAGTAGTGCAGCTCGCCGAGGCTGGTGACCTCGGCGCCGGTCTCCTCGATCCAGTCTCGCCCGGTGATCCCGAGGTCGAACATGCCTTCCGCCACGTACACCGGGATCTCCTGGGGGCGCAGGATGCGCACGTCGACGACCCGGGGATCGTCGATGCTCGCCCGGTAGTCGACCTGCGACGACCGGACCACCGTCAGATCCGCGGCGGCGAAGAGCTCCAACGTCGCCTTCTCGAGCGACCCCTTCGGCAGCACCAGCCGCAGCACCGTCACGCACCTCCCGTGCCGGTCGGGACCACGGTCGCGGGCAGCGCCCGCAGCAGCCCGACCATCTGGAGCGCCGTCGTCGCCGCCTCGTACCCCTTGTTGGCGGGGCCCGGCGCGCACCGCTCGAGCGCCTGGTCGACCGTGTCGGTGGTGAGCACCCCGAACACCACCGGGACGCCCGTGTCGAGCATCACCCGGGCGAGCCCTGCCGCGCTCTGGCCGGCCACGAAGTCGAAGTGGGGGGTGTCACCCCGGATGACCGCGCCGAGCGCCACCACGGCGTCGACGGCACCCGACGCCGCCAGCCGCTGCGCGGCGAGCGGGAGCTCGAAGGCGCCCGGGACCCAGGCCACGGTGGCGGTCGCCGCGGCGGCGCCGGCGTCGTCCAGCGCGTCCAGGGCGCCGTCGAGGAGCCGGGCGCTGATGCCGCCGTTGAACCTGGCGCAGCACAGCGCCACGCGGGCTGCGGGATCCGGGGCCGGGTCGTGGCACGTGGCGACCCGGCCAGCGCGCGCCGCGACGTCGCCGGGAGCCAGCGAGGTGCGGTCAGAGGACGTCATCGAGACCCTCCATCAGGTGACCCATGCGCTCCTGCTTGGTACGCAGGTACCGGACGTTCTCGGGGTTGACGTGCGGCGACAGGCCCACGCGCTCGACGATGTCGAGCCCGAAACCCTCGAGCCCGCCGTACTTGGCCGGGTTGTTCGTCATGAGCCGCATGGAGGTCACCCCCAGGTCGACCAGGATCTGGGCGCCGATGCCGTACTCCCGGTTGTCCACCGGCAGGCCCAGCTCGACGTTGGCGTCGACGGTGTCCCGGCCACGCTCCTGCAGGTGGTAGGCGCGGAGCTTGTGCGCCAGCCCGATGCCGCGTCCCTCGTGGCCGCGGAGGTAGACGATCACGCCCCGCCCTGACTCGGCGATCAGGCGCTCGGCCTCGTGGAGCTGCGGGCCGCAGTCGCACCGCAGGGACCCGAACACGTCGCCGGTCAGGCACTCGGAGTGCACCCGCACCAGCACCGGCCCTCCCGCGGCGACGTCGCCGAGCACGACGGCGAGGTGCTCCTCGCCGTCGAGGACCGACTCGTACGCGTAGCCGGCCATGTCGCCGAACTCGGTCGGGATGCGCACGGGTCCGGCGATGCGCCTCACCAGCTTGTCCTTGCGCCGGCGGTAGCGGACGATCTCGGCGATGGTCACGAGCGGCAGACCGTGCTCCTCGGCGAAGCGCTCCAGCTCGGGGAGCCGGGCCATGCCCGCCTTGTCGGGGGTCACGATCTCGCACAGCACGCCGGCCGGGTAGAGGCCGGCCAGCTGCACGAGGTCGACGGTCGCCTCGGTGTGGCCCTGGCGCTTCAGCACGCCGCCCGGGCGGTAGCGGAGCGGGAAGATGTGCCCGGGCCGGTTGAGGTCGCTCGGCCGCGTGCGGGGGTCGATCAGCGCCTGGATGGTGGCGGCCCGGTCCTCGGCTGAGATGCCGGTCGTCGTCCCGTGCCGGGCGTCCACGCTGACCGTGAACGCCGTGCGCTGCGACTCGGTGTTGGCCGTCACCATGAGCGGGAGCTCCAGCTGGTCGGCCCGCTCGGGGAGCAGCGGCACGCAGATCACCCCCGAGGTGTGCGCCAGGAAGAACGCGATGGTCTCGGCGGTCGCCGACTGCGCGGCCATGACGAGGTCGCCCTCGTTCTCACGGTCCTCGTCGTCCACGACGACGGCGATCCCGCCCCCGGCGATGGCCGCCACCGCCTCCTCGACTCGGCTGAACGGCACGTCATGCCCCCTCGGGGTCGGGCCCGTCGCCGGCCTCGGCCGGGACGGGCGCTCGGGCGGGTGGCGCAACCTCCACCCGCAGGTCGTGGCCGACCCGCCGCACGTCGACCAGCCGCCCTCGCCACAGGTCGGCCACGGTGCCTGCGCCGGGCCCGGCGAACATGGGAACGGCGTCCTCCCCGCCGAACAGCGCCGGGGCGAAGTACAGCACGTAGCGATCGACGAGGCCCGCGGCGTGGAACTGGCGGGCGACGCCGGCGCCGCCCTCCACCAGCACCTGCAGCACCTGGCGCCGGCCCAGCTCGTCGAGGACGTCCGGCAGCTCCCCGCCGAGCGACAGCGCCGGCTGGACCCGGGCACCGGGGTCCGCCGCGCCCAGCACGACGCGCAGCGGCTGGCGGAGCGGCTCGGGGCCCGAGGCCGGCCGCACGGTGAGCCGCGGGTCGTCGGCCCGCACGGTCCCGGCACCGACCAGGACGGCGTCCGAGGCCGCCCGGAGCTCGTGGACGTCGGCGCGGGCCTCGGGCCCGGTGATCCACGCCGCCGACCCGTCGGGAGCGGCGATCCGGCCGTCGAGGCTGGCAGCCAGCTTGAGGACCACCCACGGCCTGCCGGTACTGCGGTGCTTCAGGTAGGGGGCGAGCTGCTCCTCGACCTCCTCGGCCCGCAGGCCGACGGCGACGTCGACGCCCGCGGCGGCGAGGGCGGCGACCCCCCGTCCGCTCACGCGGGGGTCCGGGTCGAGGGTGCCCACCACGACGCGGCGGACGCCCGCCGCCACGACGGCCTCGGTGCACGGCGGGGTGCGGCCGTGGTGCGAGCAGGGCTCCAGGGTCACGACGAGGGTGGCACCCCGCGCCCGCTCGCCGGCCTGTCGCAGGGCGCCGACCTCGGCGTGGGTGCCGCCGGGCGGCTCCGTCGCTCCCGACCCCAGCACCGTGCCGTCAGGGGCCACGACGGCGCAGCCGACCCAGGGGTTGGGCGAGGTGCGGCACCGGACCCCGGCCGCGAGCTGCAGGGCGCGGCCCATGGCATCGCGCTCCGCCTCGGTCCACGTGGGGGCCCGGGGCGCCGTCGGCACCGTCGTCATGGGGCCATCAGTCTACCGGCAGCCCGCCGGGCCCCCGTCCCGGCCGTCGCCCGAGGCCGGGCCGACCGCCGCTCCCCCGCCGACCGCCGCCTCGCCCGCCAGCCGGATCCGCTCGACCGCACTGCGGGGATCGGGGTCGCCGAACACGGCGGACCCGGCGACCAGCACGGTGGCACCCGCCCCGACCACGAGCGGCGCGGTCCGCTCGTCGATGCCGCCGTCCACCTCCAGCACGGCAGCCGATCCGATCCGGTCCAGCTCGGCGCGCACCGCCGCCACCTTGGGCACGACCTCGGCCATGAACGACTGCCCGCCGAAGCCGGGATGCACGGTCATGACGAGCACCAGGTCGACCTTGCCGAGCAGCGGCAGGACGGCGTCGGCCGGCGTCTCGGGGTTGAGGGCAACGCCGGCTCGCATGCCGAGCTCGCGGGTGGCGGACAGCAGCGCCGAGGTGTCGCCCACCTCGACGTGCACGGTGCACCCGTCCGCCCCCGCCTCGCGGAACGCCCGCAGGTACCGGGCAGGCTCCGAGATCATCAGGTGGCAGTCGAAGAACAGCCCGGTGTGGCGCCGCAGCGACCGCACCACGGGCGGGCCGATCGTGAGGTTGGGCACGAAGTGCCCGTCCATCACGTCGACGTGCAGCCAGTCGGCGACCGGCGCCACGAGGTCCACCGCGGCTGCCAGCGAGCCGAAGTCGGCGGACAGGATCGAGGGGGCGACGCGCACCACGACGGGCCGCTACCCTGCCCGGTCCCCGGCGCTGCCGACGGGGTCCGGCGAGTCCCCGCCGAGCCGCTCGCCCGGCTCGGGCCGCGCGCCGCGCCACCAGTCCCCGGCGTCGACCGGCCGGCGTCCCTCCGCCTGCACGGTCAGCACCCGGACGATCCTGCCGTCGCCGGCCGCCACGCCGAAGCCGGCCGCCCCGCCGTCCGGCGCCACGCCCGTGCCCGGCGCCACGCCGGCGTGCACGGGAACGGGACCGGCCTCGCCGCCGACCGGTGGCGGGACGATCGCCCGCAGCACGCGCAGGCGCTGCCCGCGCCAGGTCGTGAACGCCCGGCCGAGGCGGACGAGGCGCACCACCTCGTCGGCGGGCCGGGTCCAGTCGACGCGAAGCTCCGCTGGCTCGATCTTGGCGGCGTAGGTGGGGTCCCCGACCTGCGGGTCGCCCGGTCCCAGGCCGCCGACCCCGTCGGCCAGCGCCGTCACCAGGAGCCGCGCCCCCATGTCGGCCAGGCGGGCGGTGAGCTCCGGCGCCGTCTCGTCCGCGCCGACCGGCGTCGACTCGCGAGCGAGCACCGGGCCGGTGTCGAGGCCGGCCTCGAGCCGCATCAGGCAGACGCCGGTGACGTCGTCGCCGGCCAGGATGGCCCGCTCGACCGGTGCGGCACCGCGCCAGCGCGGGAGGAGCGAGAAGTGGACGTTCACCATGGGCACCACGTCGAGCACCCGCTGGGGGACCAGCCGGCCGTACGCGACCACCACGCCCAGCTCGACCCCGGCTGCCAGGACGTCGTCGAGCCGGTCGGTCACCGCCAGCCCGGCCTGGAGCGCGGCGCGCTTGACAGGGCTCGGCTCGAGCGTGGCACCCCTGCCGCGGCGGCGGTCGGGCTGGCTGACCACGAGCGCGACCTGGTGGCCGGCCCGCAGCAGGGCGTGCAGCGCGGGGACCGCGGGGTCGGGCGTCCCCAGGAAGGCGAGCCGGGCCACCGGGGCTACAGCCCCGCGGCGCCCCCGACCGCGTGGTCGGGTGGCCCGCCCGTCGCCCGGCCGGCACGTGTCGCCTGGCGCGCGGCGTGGTCCTCGCCGAGCAGCGCCCCGAGGCCGTCGGGGTCGCCGGCCCGGAGATCGAGCGTCCGCGCCCGGAGGATGCGCATCGCCTCCTTGCGCTGGTCGGGGTCGAGCCGCTCGACGAGCAGCACCCCGTCGAGGTGGTCGACCTCGTGCTGGAAGACCCGCGCGTCGTACTCCGAGACCTCCAGCGAGACCTCGGCGCCGTCCAGGTCCCATCCCGTCAGGTGCACGTCGCGGGGCCGCACGATGGGCCACGACAGCCCGGGCACCGACAGGCAGCCCTCCTCGAACGTCCACTCCCCGTCCGACTCGGCGATCGTCGGGTTGACGATGACCCGCGCGCCGGCACCGTCACCGGTGTCGTACACGAACAGCCGCTTGCGCACACCCACCTGCGGAGCGGCCAGGCCGACGCCCGGCGCCTCGTACATGGTGTCGATCATCTGCTCGGCCAGCTGCGCGAGGCGGCCGTCGATCTCCTCGACCTCGAGCGCGCGCTGGCGCAGGACGGGGTCGCCGTAGGTGCGGATGGCGAACGGTGCCACGCAGCCATCGTACCGGCCTGGGGCCACAGCCCGGCCGGCCACGACCGCCGGGCACCGCCCGGCACGGCCCCGGCACCCCGCACGCCCTGGCACCCCGCACGCCCTGGCACCCCCGGCACCCCCGGCACCCCCGGGCGCTCCTGCCCACGGCGGCGCACCCGGAACCCTGGGCACGGCGGTAGGCTCTCCACGCCTCGTTCGTTCGACCGAACGACGCCGGACGGCGGCTGCGGGGACTGCGGACGCGGGAAGGACCGGATCGATGGCACCCACGACGACCGAGGCACGATGACCGGGCCGTCCGGCGAGCCGGGCGCGGCCAACGGCGAGCCCGGCGCGGCAAGCGGCGAGCCCGGCGCGGCAAGCGGCGAGCCGGCGAGCCGCCGGGCACGCGGCGACGCGACACCTCCAGCAGACCGCGGGCCGGGCGCACGCCGCCCCGGCCACCCCGGCTCGGCGACCCGGGTCGCCGACGTGCACCCGGCCGGGCTGGTCGCCCAGGCCGCCGCACTGGCCGCGGGCGAGTGCACCGCCACCGAGCTGGTCGAGGCGGCCGTCGGGCGCGCGCTCGCCTCGCAGCGCGGGCTCAACGCCTTCCGGGTCGTCCGGGCCGACGAGGCCCGGCGCGAGGCCCAGGACGCGGACCGCCGGCTGCGAGCCGGCGAGCGCGCGCCCCTGCTGGGCATGCCCGTCGTCATCAAGGACGACACCGACCTCGCCGGGCACCCCACGGCGTTCGGCTGCGCCGGCGACTTCCCCGACGCCGCGGTCGACGCCGAGGTGGTCCGCCGCCTGCGTGCCGCCGGGGCGATCGTGATCGGGAAGACGAACACCCCGGAGCTCGGCCAGTGGCCGTTCACCGAGGGGAGCGCCTTCGGGGCCACCCGCAACCCGTGGGACCCCCGCTTCACGCCCGGGGGGTCGTCGGGCGGGACGGCGGCTGCCGTGAGCGCCGGCATCGTGGCTGGCGGTATCGGCAGTGACGGCGCGGGTTCGGTGCGGATCCCGGCCGCGTGGTGCCATCTGGTCGGCATCAAGCCCCAGCGCGGCCGCGTCTCGAACTGGCCCGAGAGCGACGCGTTCTACGGCCTCACGACGCACGGCGTCCTGGCCCGGACCGTGGAGGACGCCGCCACCCTGCTCGACGCCGTGGCCGGCCCCCACCCCGCCGACCGCCACCGCGCCGGCCCGCTGGCCGAGCCGCTGGCCGCGGCGGCCCGGCGCGACCCCGGCCGGCTGCGCATCGGCCTGTCGACGCGGCCGCCCTTCTCGCTGCTCCCGACCCGGCTCCACGACGAGGTCGCGGACGCCGTCGACCGCGTGGCGGGCGTGCTCCGGGCGCTGGGCCACCACGTCGAGCCGATCGAACCTGCGTACGGGCTGATCGGCACGTCCTTCCTGCCACGCAGCCACCGCGGCCTCAACGACTGGGCCGGCCGTGTCCCCGACCCGGACGCGCTCGATCCCCGCACGCGGCAGAACTGCCGGAGCGGCGGCAGGATCCCCCGCGCCGCCCTCCGCTTCGCCCTGCGGTCCGAGCGCTGGTGGGCCCGGCGCGTCGGCGCCCTGTTCTCGCGGGTCGACCTGGTGCTGGCACCCACCACCGCGTCCCCGCCGCTGCCCGTGGGTGCCGCAGACGGTCGCGGCGGCCTCGCCACCGACCGGCTGGTCGTCGGGGCCTGTCCCTACGCATGGCCGTGGAACGTGCTCGGGTGGCCGGCGCTGAACGTGCCGGCAGGCCTGACGGCTGCCGGCCTGCCGGTCGGTGCCCAGCTCCTCGGGCCCGCCGACAGCGAACCGGTGCTGGTGTCGCTGGCCGCCCAGCTCCAGGCGGTCGAGCACTGGGACGTGCGACGCCCCCCGGGATGGCTCGGGCCGGGTGGCCCGGCGGGTCGAGCCGGCGGCGGGCGCGACGGCGCGGGGCATGCCGGCACCGATCAGGCCGACCGCCCGTGACCGCGCCCGACGGGCCTCGCAGCACCGGTCCCGGCGCCCGGGACCGGATCCTGCAGGCGGCGCTCGGCGTCATCGGCAAGCACGGCATCGGCGGCCTCACCAACCGCCTGGTGGCCCGCTCGGCCGGGGTGTCGCTCGGCTCGCTCACGTACCACTTCGCCACCCAGCAGGACCTCCTGCGTTCCTGCCTCCAGGCCTTCGTCGACCGCGAGCTGGAGCGCATCGCGGGCATCGCCGAGGCGGCGCTGCGCCAGCCCGTGGACACCCTGACCGCCGCCAGGCAAGCCGAGGCGGTCATCGAGTCGATGGTCCTCGGCCCGCACCAGGTGGGTGCATTCGACCTGTACGTGCACGCCTCGCGCGACCCCGACCTGGCCGAGGCGGCCCGGCGCTGCTGGGACGGCTACGACCGCGCCGCCGCCGAGATCCTGCAGGCCCTCGGCGTCGACGAGCCGGCCGAGGCGGCCCGCCGTGTCGTGGCCCTGGTCGCCGGCTCGCAGCTCCGCCGCATCGCCACCGGCCGCAGCACGCCGGGCACGCTCGCGGCGGGCATCGCCCGCCTCGTCGGCGCCGAGCCGGGGCCCCGCTCCACAGCTGGGCAGCGCCCCGGGCCGGTCCCGATGGCGTGGTCGGGGGCCGACGGTCAGCCGGCCGGCGGCTGACAGAGGCCGACCTGCAGCCCACCTGCCGCCGGTCACAGGCCACCCGGCGGCTGACCTGCAGCCCTCCTGCCGCCGGCCACAGGCCACCCGGCGGCCGACCCGCAGCCCACCTGCCGCCGGCCACAGGCCACCCGGCGGCCGACCCGCAGCCCAGCGGCACCGCTCGGTGCGGCGGGACCGGGATCGGCACCGCACCGGCACGGCCCCGGCACTCGCCGCCCACCTCGGCAGCGGACGCCGCCCTCAGAGGTGCAGGGGGTCGACCTCCACCCGGACACGTTCGGACGGCCGGTCCACGGACGCCAGCGCGTCGCACAGGGCGCTCGCGTCCGGGGCCCGGACCGTCCAGGTCCCGTCGAGGGGGCCGTCGACCTCCACGGCCGCACCGGCCTTCGCCTGGAGCGCACCGGCGTAGTCGGCGGCGCCCGGACCGCTCAGCTCGGCGACGGCCGTCACCGGCGGCAGGCGCAGCGCCTGGCGGACCGGGAGCTCCGCCGCGGCCACCAGGCCCGGGTCGCCGGCCACCGCGGCGCGCACCACCGGGTGGGAGGGCTGCCGGGTCTGCAGCACCAGCCGGCCGGCGCCACGGCCCGCCGCCGACGGGAGCGCCGAGCGCCGCACCAGCCTGGCGGCCCGGACCACCAGGGCCATCGCCTCCTCCGCGGCGCGCAGGCGCGGCGCCAGCAGCACCGTGTCGAGGTCGAGCACCACGACGGCATCCGCGTGGGCGAGCCGCCGCAGCGCGGCGTCGGTCCCGACCACGACCGCAGCACCGCCCGCCGGGTCACCGTCACCGTCGGCGACGGCTCCGGTCACCTCGGCCACCGGTGCGCCGGCCAGGGCCTGCAGGTCACGGCGAAGCCTGGCGGACCCGAGGCGCAGGGCACGCGTGGACGTCGACCCGCACCGGGCGCACACCACGGGTCGCTCCGTCGCGCACCGCCGGCAACGCAGCGCCGGCGCCGGCACCTCCACCTGCTCCAGCGCTCCCTGGCACTGCGGGCACCGGTCCAGCTCGCCGCAGGCGGCGCAGGCCACCAGGCGGACGCCCCCCGTCCGGTTGACCACGCAGACCACCCGGCGCTCCGGGCCTCCCGGGCTCGTGCCGTCGCCCGGCGCCACCGCCCACCGGGCGAGATCGGCGACCCGCGGCGACAGCAGCCCGTGGCGAGGGTCGGCGCTGCGCCTGTCGACGACCTCGACGGGCGGCCATCCCAGGCGTTCCGCCGTCCGGTCCGGTGCCAGGAGCCGGCCCGCGGCGAGGAGGTCGAGCGTCGGGCACGGCGACACCAGGGCGCACGGCGCGCCGTCGCGCCGCGCGCGCTCCGCCACCACCTGCCACGCCGACCACGTCGGCGCCCGCTGTTCGACCAGGGCGTCGTCGTGCGCGTCGAGCACCACGGCGGCCCGGAGCTCGGGGAGCGGCGCCCAGGCCGCGGCCCGGGTGCCCACGGCGACGCACCCGCCGCGGCGCGCCACCGCCCACCCGCCGGGAAGCTCGGCCACAGGCACGCCGTGCCGCCGGAGGGCGGCGGCCACCGCCCGCACCTGGCGCACCTCCGGGACGACGACCAGCACGCCGCCTCGGGCACCGGCCCGCAGCCGGCCGGCCGCCGCCACGAGCAGGTCCGTCGGGTCCGACGCCGGGCCGACGCGGACCACCGCCGTGCCGCCGGCGAGCACCGCCGCCGGGTCCACGCCGCTCCGCGGGGCACCGACGTTCCGGCGGCCGACTCCTGCTGACCCGCCGACCGCCTCGGGCCCGCCGGCCGCCGGCGCGCGCCGGGGACCCGCCGGCAGGGGCCGGACCACCGTCGGCGACGACGCCGTCCGCAGGAAGGTCGGCACCGTGCCCGCCCAGCGCCACGCCGCCCAGGCCGCGAGGGCGACCACCCCCGGCGGCGGCCCCACGCTCCGCACCGCCGTCACCGGCCGAACGGCGACGCCCGGCGGCGGCTCCACGCCCACCTCGGCGACCCATGCCCGGACCCGCCTGCCGTGCAGCACGACCCGTACCTCGGTGCCCACGGCCACCAGGTCGGCCTGCTCGCCCGGCACCAGGTAGTCGAACGTCCGTCGCAGCGCCGGGACGTCGGGCACGACGCGGACGGTCAGGGCGGGCCCGCCGCCGGCCGCCTCCGGATCGCCGAGGCCCCCCGACGGGCGGGAGCGGCGCGGCGGGCCGCTGGTGGCCACCGGGCCGGCCCGCAGCCCGCGGCCCGGGCCGGCTACAGGCCGAGCGCCCGGCGCAGGTCGTCGACCCGCGGGGTGCTCTCCCAGGTGAGCTCCTTGTCGGCACGGCCGAAGTGCCCGTACGTCGCCGTCCGCCGGTAGATGGGCCGGCGGAGGTCGAGGTCGCGGAGGATGGCGGCCGGCCGGAGGTCGAACACCTCGCGCACGGCGGACTCGATGTGGGCCGGGTCGACTGCCTCCGTGCCGAAGGTGTCGACGAGCAGCGACACGGGGTGGGCCACCCCGATGGCGTAGGCGACCTGCACCTCGCAGCGCCGCGCCGCGCCCGCCGCCACGACGTGCTTCGCCACCCACCGCGCCGCGTAGGCGCCCGACCGGTCGACCTTGGACGGGTCCTTGCCCGAGAAGGCCCCGCCGCCGTGGCGGGCCATGCCGCCGTAGGTGTCGACGATGATCTTGCGGCCCGTGAGCCCGGCGTCGGCGTGGGGCCCGCCCAGCTCGAACTTGCCCGTGGGGTTGGCCAGGACCCGCATCGACCCCGTGTCGAGCTCGGGGGGCAGGAGCGGGTGGATCACGTGCTCGCGGAGGTCCGGCAGCAGGAGCGTCTGGATGTCGACGCCGGCCGCGTGCTGCGTCGAGATCAGCACGGTGTCGATGGCGACGGGCCGGCCGTCCTCGTAGACGACCGACACCTGGGTCTTGCCGTCGGGGCGGAGGTACGGCAGGACGCCGACGCGCCGCACCTGGGCCAGGCGCTGCGCCAGACGGTGCGCCAGCCAGATGGGCAGCGGCATCAGGTCCGGCGTCTCGTCGCAGGCGTAGCCGAACATCATGCCCTGGTCGCCGGCGCCCTGGGCGTTGAGCTGGTCCTCGCCGCCGCTGCCGCTGCGGACCTCGTGGGCGGCGTCGACGCCCTGGGCGATGTCGGGCGACTGCTCGTCGAGGGCCACCATGACGCCGCACGTGCGGCCGTTGAACCCGTGGGCGTCGCTGTCGTAGCCGATGTCGCACACCGTCGACCGCACGATGGACGGGATGTCGACGTAGCAGGTCGTGGAGATCTCCCCCGCCACCACGACCAGCCCGGTGGTCAGCAGCGTCTCGCACGCGACGCGGCCCACCGGGTCCTGCTCGAGCACGGCGTCCAGGACGGCGTCGGAGATCTGGTCCGCCATCTTGTCCGGGTGTCCCTCGGTCACCGACTCCGAGGTGAAGGTGTGTCGGCTCGTCACGGTTCGCTCCTCCTCGGGGGGGCCGGCTCGTCGGGGCCGATCGCGGCACGCCAGGCGACCACCCTATCCAAGACGGCGTCAGCCACGTCCCGCTTGGACGACAGCGCGATCTCGACGCGGCTGCCGTCGGCTCCGTGGACGGTGACGGCGTTGGTGTCGCCGTCGAAGCCCGCGCCGGCGGCCGTGACGTCGTTGGCCACCACCAGGTCGGCGCCCTTGCTGCGCAGCTTGCGCCGGGCGCGTGCGTCGGGGTCGCCCGTCTCGGCGGCGAACCCGACGAGCACCTGCCCGGGCCGGCGCCGCCGCCCGAGCTCGGCCAGGATGTCCACCGTCGGCTCCAGCTCCAGCCGGGGCGGCCCGTCGGCCTTGTCGAGCTTCGCCTGCGCCACCGCCACCGGCCGGAAGTCGGCCACCGCTGCCGCCATGACCACCACGTCGGCACGGCCCGCCGCCGCCAGCACGGCGTGGGCCATCTCCGCCGCGGTGTCGACCCGCACGACCGTCGCGCCCGCCGGTGCCGGCAGGGCGGTGGTCGTCACCAGGACCACCGACGCACCGCGGTCGGCCGCGGCGTCGGCGATGGCGTGGCCCTGCTTGCCCGACGACCGGTTGGTGATGAACCGGACCGGGTCGATGGGCTCCCGGGTGCCGCCGGCGGTGACGAGCACCGTCGCGCCCGCCAGGTCGGTCGCCGGCCGGGCGCCGGCCCCGCCCGCGGCGCCGGCGCGGACGAGCAGGGACACGGCCGCCGCCACCACGTCAGCCGGTTCGGCCAGCCGCCCGGCGCCGACGTCGCCGCCCGCCAGGCGGCCCGACGCGGGCGGCACGACGTGGACGCCGCGGCGGCGGAGGGTGGCCAGGTTCTCCTGCACGGCGGGGTGCTCCCACATCTCGGTGTGCATGGCCGGGCAGACGAGCACCGGCGCCCGGGTGGCGAGGAGCGTCGCGGTCAGCAGGCCGTCGGCGATGCCGGCGGCATAGGTGCCGAGGAAGCGTGCCGTGGCCGGCACGACCAGGACCAGGTCGGCGCCCTGCGCGAGCCTGGTGTGCGGGATGGGGTCGCGCTCGCGCCACAGGCTGCGCTGCACGGGCTCGGAGGCCAGGGCCGACAGCGTCACCTCGCCGACGAAGCGGGTGGCGTCCTCGGTCATCACCGGCGACACGTGCGCGCCCAGGTCGACGAGCCGGCGGCACACCTCCACCGCCTTGTAGGCGGCGATCCCGCCGGTCACGCCGAGGACGATGCGCCGGCCGCGCAGCGGCCGGCTCGCGTCGGCCGGCGGCACCGGCCCGGCGCCCGCGGCGGGCCCCGGCGCCGGC
>JAJZYI010000249.1 GCA_021798135.1 Actinomycetes bacterium
CTGCTCATCTGCACGAACGACGGCGACCTTGCCCAGCTCCTCGCGCACCCGAGCCATGGGATCGAGAAGGAGTACCTCGTGGAGACCCTCGGCGACCCGGCTCCCGGCGCGCCCTGAGCCAGTGGGTGCCGTCGCCGGGCTGCTCGCCCGCCTGCACCTGCGCCGGCTGTGGGCGCAGCGAGTCCGCACCTCGCTCGCCGTGCTCGCCGTGACCGCCGGGACCGCGCTGGCGCTGGCCGTCGTCGTCGTCCTCGGCAGCATCGACAGCTCGTTCGCCCGCTTCGGCCAGCGGCTCGGCGGTCCCGCCCCGCTCCGGGTGGTCGGCGCCGTCCAGTCCGGAGGCCTGCCGCCGTCGACGCTCGTCGCCGTCGACGCCACCCCCGGCGTCGCCGATGCCGTCCCGCTCGTCCAGGCCAGCTCGGTCGTCCAGACCGCGTCCGGCCGGCCGGTGGGCGTCGTCGTCATCGGCGCCGGGTGCGACGCGGCCCGGCTCATCGGCCTGCCCCGGTGCAGCGGAGGGCCGCCGGGTCCCGGCGCACCGGGCGGCCCGCTGCTGGTCGGCTCGTCGCTGGCCCGCCGCCTCGGCCCCGGGTCGTGGCTGCAGACCGACCAGGGCGTGCTCCCGACCGCCGGGAGCAGCGCCGTCCCGGCGCTCGACACCGTCGCCGGCGGTCACGTCGTCGTCACCACCCTGGCCCGGGCAGAGGTCCTGTTCGACCGCGGCGTCCGCTACGACGTCATCGAGGTCGTGCCGGCACGAGGCACCAGCGTCGCCGCGCTGCAGCAGCGCATCGCCGGGCGGATCGGCCCCGACTACCGCGTGCTGCGCGCCGGCCAGCCGCCGCCCGAGATGGGGCTCGCCACCGCGGCGTTCGTCCCGCTGCTCGGGCTGGTCGCGGTGCTCGCCGCCGGCATCGCCACCGTCCTCGTCTACGACGTGGTCGCGCTGTCGCTCGAGGAGCGGCGCCGGCAGCAGGCTGTCATCGCGGCGATCGGCGCGCCGCCGTGGATCCTGGCTGCCGGCCCGGCGCTCGAGTCGGCTTCGATCGGAGCGGCAGGAGGCCTGCTGGGCACCGCAGCCGGCGGCCTCCTGGCCCGGGTCATCGTCGCCCCGATCTCGGCCTTCAGCGAAGCGCTCCTGGGCGTCCCCGTCGCGGTCCACCTGTCGCTCGCCGACGCGCTGCTCGGCCTGGCCTTCGGCATCGCCATCGGCCTCGTCGCGGCGGTCCGGCCCCTGCGCCGGTCCGCGCGTGCCGACGTGGCCGCCGAGATCGGCGGGCGCCACGCGCGCGCCGAGGCGGCGCCGTCGGGGCGGCGGTGGCGCACCACGCTGGCCGTCGTCCTGACCGCCGGCGGCGCCGGGCTGGCGGTGGCCGGCGCCAGGCACGACGCCCTCGCCAGCTGGCAGCCGCCTGTCGCGCTGGCCGGGTTCCTCGCCAGCGCGGTCGGCAGCATCCTCGTCGTCGCCGGCGTGGCCGCGCTGCCGCTGGTCGCCGTCAGCCGGCGATGGCCACGGCGCCTCGGCGGCGAGCGGTGGGCGGCGGTGCGCATCGGTGTCGCCAACGCGGCGCGCGAGCCGGGCCGCGTCGGCGTCATGGCCGTCGCCGTGGCGGCCGCCGTCGGGGTCGGGATCATCACCGGCGGCTACGCCAGCGGCCTGGCCGCGAGCATCACGGCGCGGGTCGGCACCTCGGCGGACGGCCACGGTGTCGTCGTCGACACCGTCGCCGGCACCTCGGGCGACAACGGCGACGCCCGGCTGCCGGCCTCGGTCGTGAGCGAGATCGCCGCGCTCCCCGGCGTGCGGCGCCTGGTCCCGCTGGTCGCCGTGCTGAGCGGGAACTCTGCGAGCACGCTCGTCTACGTCACGGCCAGGGGCAGCCCGGCCGGCGGGCCCGTCCTCGTCGAAGGCAGCGCCGCCGCCGGCCCGTTCCGCCACGGCGCCGTCATGGTGGGCGTCGGCCTGGCCCGCCGCCAGCACCTGCGTCCCGGCCGCATGGTCCGCCTCGACACGCCCGAGGGTGTCGCCGCCGTTCCCGTCGAGGGCGTGTGGGAGGACGGGGCGGTGGACGGCGACACGGTCACCATGAGCCCCGCGACGCTCACGCGCCTGTTCCTGCCGCAGCTGCCCGCGTCGGTCACCGCCGTGCCGGCCCCCGGCGTGTCCGCCCGCGCGCTGGCCGATGCCATCAGGCAGCTCCCGCTGCCGCCCGACGTCACGGTGACCGACCCGGGACCGTACCTGCGCCAGCAGGTGGCCCAGGCCACCAGCCAGCTGGCGCCGTTCTGGGCGCTCGAGCGCGCCCTGCTCGCCGTGGCCTTCGTGGGGGTGCTGGCGACCCTGCTGCTCGTCGGCGTGCAGCGCCGCCGCCAGGTCGCGCTGCTCGGCGCGCTGGGGATGGCGCCCGGCGACGTGTTCCGCATGGTCGTCGCCGAGGCAGCCTGCGTCGGCGTGGTGGGCGCCGCGCTCGGGATCGCCGTCGGGGCCGGCGAGCTCGCGGTGATGCTGCAGGTGGCGCCCATGCTGATCGGGTTCCACGACCCGTACCGGTTCGACGCGGGCGCCCTGGCCGCCACGGTGCCGGTCGCCGTCGCGGTGGCCGCCGCCGCCGTCGTCCCGGCCTGGCGGGCAGCGCGGGCGCCGGTGGCCGCGGTGCTCGCCGAGGAGTGACCTCGCCCGCCGGGACCCGCCGGTGCCGGCCAGCGTTGACGCTACGGGGACGGCGCGGGCCGGCGGTGGGTTCACGGGGACGGCGCGGGCCGCTCGTCTATCGTGAGGCGCGGGTACGGCGAGGATCGGGGGGTGCTGCGTGCGAGACGTGGTGGTCGGGCGGCAGCCGATCTTCGACCGGACGGCCACGGTGCACGGCTACGAGCTGCTCTTCAGGCCTGCCGTGGGCACCGCACAGGGCCCGGCCCCCGGCCGCGCCCCGCTCATGCGGGCGGACCTGCTGTTCACCACCGTGGCGATGGGCGTCGACCGCGTCGTCGGGTCCCGGGACCTCTACGTGCAGGTCGGCCGCGACCTGCTGCTGCGCGACGCCGCCTTCGTGCTGCCCCCGGAGCGCACCGTCGTGGAGGTGGACGCGGCCGACGCTGATCGGGCGGTCGTGGACCGGTGCCGCCGGCTGCGCGCGGACGGCTACCGCGTGGCGGTCGACGCCGGCGCCGACGTGGACCGGGAGCTGCTGGCGCTCAGCAGCACGGTGAAGGTCGACGTGCGGACGGTGGCGCTCGACGCCGCGGCTGCCGCCGTCGACGCCGCGCACCGACGTGGCGCGTCGGTGGTGGCGACCAACATCGACCTTCGCCAGGAGCTTGCGGAGTGCGACCAGCTCGGGATCGACCTGTTCCAGGGCAACCTGCTGGCGCGACCGCGGATCGTGCCGGGCCGGACCCTCGAGCCGGGCCGGCTGGCCACCGTGCGCCTGGCGTCGACGATGCTGGACGCCGAGGTCGCCGTGCGCCAGATCGAGGCGATCGTGCGCAGTGACCCCGCCATGAGCCACCAGCTGCTGGCCCTCGCCGGGGTCGGCGCCGCCAGCGGGATGCGCCGGACGGTGCGCTCGGTCCGCGAGGCGCTGGTGCTCGTCGGCTGGCGCCGGCTCCAGAGCTGGCTGGCCCTGCTGCTCATGGCCGGCACCGGCGACCGCGTGGAGAGCGAGGCGGTCACGGTCGCGCTGGTCAGGGCCCGCGCCTGCGAGCTGCTGGCGCAGGCCTACGCGCCGGGCACGGCCGACATGGCGTTCACCGCCGGGCTGCTGTCGGCGCTGGACCTGCTGCTCCACGTGGAGCTCCCGGTGGCGCTGCGCGACCTCCCGCTCGACCCGGCCCTCCGTGCGGCTGCCGTTGAGCACCGGGGGCCGCTCGGAGCGCTGGTGGCCGACGTCATCGACCTGCAGTTCGGCCGCTTCGAGACGGCGACCCGCAGCGGGTTCGACGAGGGTGCCGCGCAGGCAGCGCTGTTCGAGGCGCTCACCTGGTCGGTGCAGGCCGGGGCTGCGCTCGAGGCCGGCACGTCCGGCAGCGAGCAGGTCGCGTCGCGGCCGGACTGACCCGGCCGCCGGGTCCCCGGCCGGGCCGGGCGGGCGTCGGGTCCGGCGGCTGGGGCCGGTCGGGTGAGGGCCGGTGGTGGCACAGCCGTGCGTCGCTGGCGGGGCGTCAGCGACGCGCAGGCGCGCGGGGCGCGAGCCAGCGGGCGACCGCGCCGGCCACCTCGTCGTCACGCCCGCGCAACCCGTGGTCCCCGCCTTCGATCCAGACGTGCTCGACCTCGCCCCGGACCGCCGCCGTGGCCGCCGCCAGCTCGTCGGGCGTGGCGAAGGCGTCGCGGGTCCCCGACACGAAGAGGCACGGGACGCCGACGTCGCCGAAGTGCCCGTCCCGCGACCGTTCCGGGCGTCCGGGCGGGTGCAGCGGGTAGCTCACGAGGACGAGGCCGGCAGCGGGGAGCCCGGCGGCCACCGCCATCGACGCGACCCGTCCTCCCATGGACCGTCCCCCGAGCGCGACCGCCGCCTGTGGGCAGCCCACCGACTCGGCCAGCTCGCGCGCCGCAGCAACGACGGTGGCCTGCAGCACGGGTGGGCGGTCGGGGGCCTTGCGCCCGGCGAGCCGGTAGGGGAAGTCGATCCGCCGCACGGCGACGCCGAGTGCCGCCGCCGCGCCGTCCATGGCCACCAGGGCCGGATGGTCGGCGCTGGACCCCGCCCCCGGTGCCAGGAGCAGGGCGCGCACCTCCGGCGGGGGCGCGGCGGTCATGCCGGGAGCGGGGAGCCGGGCGGCGGGGAGGGCCGCTGGGGCGGCGGCGCCGGTGCGCGTGCCGGAGGGTCGGGCATGGCGGGAGGTGTCCCTGTCCCTGGCTTCGCCGTCAGGGCGCCTGTGCCGGCTCCCGCGACCGGTCGCCGTTCGCCGCGCCGTCGCCGGCCGTGTCCGTCCCGCCCCCCTGCCGGTCGCCGGGTGCCGGCCGCCCGCCGGTGCCGGCCTCGGCGTCGGTATCGGCGCCGGTCGCCAGGGCGTCGCCGGGCTGCCAGCCGCACGGCGTCGGGCCGCCGGAGAGCAGGGCGGCGAGCGTCCGGACGACCTCGCCCACGCTCCGCCCGGTGCCGAGGTCGTGCACCGACACGTGGCGGACGACGCCGGCCGGGTCGACCAGGAACGTCGCCCGCAGGGCCACCCCCGACGAG
>JAJZYI010000250.1 GCA_021798135.1 Actinomycetes bacterium
ACCGCACCGGCCCCCGGCGCGACGGCCCCGGGAGCGGCGCCGGCGGCACCGGCCGAGGTGCTGCGCGGCGGGGCGGCGCGCATCGTGACCAACATGCAGGCGTCGCTGCAGGTGCCGACGGCCACCAGCGTGCGGACCGTGCCGGCCAAGCTGCTGCAGGTCAACCGCGGCCGGCTCAACCAGCACCTGGCGCGCGCCTCGGGCACCAAGGTCAGCTTCACCCACCTGATCGGTTTCGCCATCGTCCGCGGCCTGCAGGAGGTCGCCGCGCTGAACGCCAGCTTCGTGGCCGACGCGGACGGCAGGGGCCACCCCGGCGTCGTGCGCCACCCGCACGTCGGCCTGGGGCTCGCCGTGGACGTGGCGAAGGCCGACGGGAGCCGGACGCTGCTGGTGCCGGTCGTGCGCGACGCCGACACCCTTGACTTCCGCTCCTTCGTCGTCGCCTACGAGGACATGGTCCGCAAGGTCCACTCCGGCACGCTGTCGCCCGACGACTTCGCCGGGGCGACCGTCACGCTCACCAACCCCGGGACGCTCGGGACCGTGCAGTCGGTCCCCAGGCTCATGGCCGGGCAGGGCGCCATCATCGGGGTCGGCTCGATCGGCTACCCCGCCGAGTTCCAGGGGACCGATCCCCGCAGCCTGGCCGAGCTCGGGGTGGGGCCGGTGGTGACGGTCACGTCGACCTACGACCACCGCATCATCCAGGGCGCCGAGTCCGGCCTGTTCCTGTCGTACGTGGCCGAGTGCCTCACCGGGCGGCACGGCTTCTACGAGCAGGTCTTCGCGGCGATGGACGTGCCCGTCGAGCCCGAGCCGTGGCACGTCGACGCCAGCCCTGCCGACGGTGGCGGCACCCGCCGCCTCGTCAAGCAGGTGCACGTGCAGAGCCTCATCAACATGTACCGGGTGCGCGGCCACCTCATCGCCGACCTCGACCCGCTGGCGGCGGCGGCCCCGCCCCTGCACCCCGAGCTCGACCCCGTGACCTACGGCCTGACCGTGTGGGACCTCGACCGCGAGTGGGTGGTCGACGGCCTCGCCGGGCGCGACACCATGACGCTCGGCGCCGCGCTCGACGTCCTGCGCGACGCGTACTGCCGGACGCTCGGCATCGAGTACATGCACATCCAGGATCCCGACCAGAAGCGGTGGATCCAGGAGCACGTGGAGGGCGTGCCGCTCGGCCTTGCGCCCGACGAGCAGCGCCACGTCCTCGACCGGCTCAACGCCGCCGAGGCCTTCGAGCGGTTCCTGCACACCCGCTACGTCGGGCAGAAGCGGTTCGGCCTGGAGGGAGCGGAGTCGACCATCGTCGTCCTCGACGCGATCCTGGAGGAGGCGGCGCGCGCCGGCACGGCGTCGGCCGTCCTGGGCATGGCCCACCGCGGCCGGCTGAACGTGCTGGCCAACATCGTCGGCAAGTCCTACGGGGAGATCTTCCGCGAGTTCGAGGGCGACCTCGACCCCGACAGCGTGCAGGGCTCGGGCGACGTCAAGTACCACAAGGGCGCCACCGGGACGTTCGTGGACCGCGACGGACGGGCGCTGGCCATCGCCATGGCGTCCAACCCGTCGCACCTGGAGGCCGTCGACCCCGTCGTCGAGGGCATGGCCCGGGCCCGCCAGGACCGGCTGCGGCGCGAGCCGGGCGGCGACCGCGGCCAGCACTACCCGGTGCTGTCCGTCCTGGTGCACGGCGACGCCGCCTTCGCCGGCCAGGGCGTGGTGGCGGAGACGCTGGAGCTCTCCCAGCTGGCCGGCTACCGGACCGGCGGCTCGGTGCACATCGTCATCAACAACCAGCTCGGGTTCACGACCGCTCCGGAGTCCGCCAGGTCGTCGGTGTACCCGACGGACGTCGCCAAGATGGTGCAGGCGCCGATCTTCCACGTGAACGGCGACGATCCCGAGGCCTGCGTGCGGGCGGCCCGGCTGGCCTTCGGGTTCCGACAGGCGTTCCACAAGGACGTCGTCATCGACGTGGTGTGCTACCGGCGCCACGGCCACAACGAGGGCGACGACCCGAGCTACACGCAGCCGCGCATGTACGCGATCATCGACGCCAAGCGGTCCGTCCGCAAGCTGTACACGGAGACGCTGGTGCGCCGCGGCGACATCACGCTCGACCAGGCGGAGCAGGCGCTCGACGACTTCCAGGCCAAGCTCCAGCGCGCCCTCGACGAGACGCGCCAGTCGCAGCCGCCGCAGCCGACGAGCCTGGTCGCCCCGGTGCTGGTGGCGCCGACCCCCACGGGCGGCACCGCCGTCGCGCCCGACGTCCTGGAGCGCCTGGTGCCCGCGGTGACGGCGGTGCCCGACGGTTTCACCGTCCACCCCAAGCTCGTGCGCCAGTTCGACCAGCGCGCCAAGATGGTCGCCGGGGGCGAGGTGGACTGGGCGCTGGGCGAGGCGCTGGCGCTGGGGAGCCTGGTGCTCGAGGGCACCCACGTCCGCCTGTCCGGCCAGGACACCCGGCGCGGCACCTTCAGCCAGCGCCACGCCGTCCTCGTCGACCACCGGACCGGCGACGAGTGGATCCCGCTCGGCCACGTGCAGGAGCACGTGGCGGGGGTCTCGGGCGCTGGCTCCTTCGGGATCTACGACTCGCTGCTGTCGGAGTACGCCGCGCTCGGCTTCGAGTACGGCTACACGGTCGAGGCGCCCGGCGCCCTGGTGGCATGGGAGGCGCAGTTCGGCGACTTCGGCAACGGCGCCCAGATCGTCATCGACAACTTCCTGGTCGCGGCCGAGGACAAGTGGGGCCAGCGCTCGGGCCTGGTCCTGCTGCTGCCGCACGGGTACGAGGGGCAGGGGCCCGAGCACTCGTCGGCCCGCATCGAGCGGTACCTCACCCTGTGCGCCCGCGGCAACATGCGGGTGGTGCAGCCGACCACCGCCGCGCAGTACTTCCACCTGCTGCGCTCCCAGGTGCGGCGCGAGCCGCAGCGCCCGCTCGTCGTCTTCACCCCCAAGTCGCTGCTGCGGGCCCGCCAGGCCCGTTCGCCCATCGCCCGGCTCGCCACCGGCACGTTCGCCGAGGTGCTCGACGACCCGGCGACGACCGGCGACCTCGGTGCCGCGGCCGCGCGCGAGGTCGACCCGGCGGCGGTGCGGCGCGTCGTGCTGTGCTCGGGCAAGGGCGCCAACGACGTGATGGCCCGCCGCGACCGCCTGCGCGACGGCGCCGCAGACCTCCCCGCCCCAGGGGTCGACCCGGCGGCGGTGGCGGTCGTCCGCGTCGAGCAGCTCTACCCGTGGCCCGACGAGGCGCTGGCCGGCGTGCTCCAGCGCTACCCCGCGGCCAGCGAGGTCGTGTGGTGGCAGGAGGAGCCCGAGAACATGGGCGCGTGGGGCTTCGCCCACGGCCGCCTGCACCGGCTGCTGCGCGACCGGTACCGGCTGGTGCACGTCAGCCGGTTCGAGTCGGCCAGCCCGGCGTCGGGCTCCGCCGCGCTGCACCACATGGAGTCCGAGGACCTGCTCGCCCGCGTGTTCGCCGGGCTCCCGCCGGCCTGAGCACGGCCAGCGGCCCGATGGACGGGTCGGGAGGGCGGCGGCGCCAGTGCAGGCCCCGGCCGCAGCGGTGCAGGCGGTTCAGCTGGGCGACGTCGTGCGGACCCGGGCTGCCGGGACCGCAGAGGCGAGCTCGGTGATGTCGCCGGGGTCCGAGGTGACCACCAGCCCTCCACCGGCAGGGACGCACACGGCGACGACGTGTGCGTCGACGACGCGGTCACTGCCGTGGCCGGTCGCCTCCAGGATGGCGCCGACCTGACGGGCCAGGGCGAAGTCGGTGTCGACGAGACGGACGGCCGGGCGTTCGGCTCGCCGACGGTCGTGGCGGGCGACGGCGGCCTCGACCGCTCGGGTGCGCGCCGCCCCCCGAGCCACCTCGGCGCACACGATCGCCGGGCACAGCACGTCCCGCCCGCGGCGCAGGGCCTCTGCCAGCAGCGCCCGCAACAGGTCCGGAGGTCGCTCCCCGGCCAGGGCGTCGAGGCCGGCGGCGTCGAGGACCAGCGGCGGCCCACTCATGCCGCGCCTCGGCGCCGGGTCCGGCGCGGTCGCTCGGCGACGGCGTCAGGGTCGGCAACGGCGTCGGCGTCGTCGAAGGCGGCGGACGCGTGCGCCGCGACGTCGTCGGGCACCGGGCCATGGGCGGCGTCCCACCCGGCGAGCAGGCGGCCCAAGGCGGCGGCCCGGGCGCGACGCTCCACCTCGGCGGCCAGGGCGGCGTTCACCGCGGCACTGAGAGATCCGGCTCCGAGCGCCTGGACGGCGTCGACGAGGTCGTCGTCCACCGTCACGGTGATCTTACGCTTTGCCATACAATGATACTACCGTTCGACGGCCCGTGGCGTCGTCCGACGCACGGTGTCCGGACCGCCTCCGGCGCCCGCACCGGTCGGAGACCGACCTGCATGGTGGCGGTGCTGCCGCCGGCCAGCGTGGCGAGGCTGCAGCCGTCACGGCGACCTGCCGCCGGCGTGACCCCGGTCTGCCCGGGCGTGCGCGGCCGCGCAGGCTGGCCAGCGGCAGGTCTACGCGGGGGTGGGCTTGGCCTGCGCCGTCGCCTTGTCGGCCGTGGTGGCCTTCGCGGCCGCGGTCGCCTTCCGGGTCGGGGCCTTCCTGGCTGCTGGGACCTGCTTGGCCGGGGCGGTCTTCTCGGTCGGGGTCGCCGGCGTGGCGATGGTCTTCGCGGCGGTGCCGGTCTTCTTGGCGCCGGCGGCTCTCCCGGTGCCGGCGGGCTGCGTGGTCGTGGTCGCCTTCGGGGCGGCGGCCTTCGCGGCTCCGGAGGCCTTCGCGGCGGCGCCCTTCCTGGTTGCAGTCGTCGGCGTGGCGGCGGTCTTCGTGGCGGCGGCCTTCGTGGCGGCGGCCTTCCTTGTCGCAGGGGCCTTCTTCGCGGCGGCCTTCGTGGCGGCGGCCTTCCTTGTCGCAGGGGCCTTCTTCGCGGCGGCCTTCGTGGCGGCGGCCTTGGCGGTGGAGGCCTTCGCGGCACCGGTGGCCCTCTTGGCGGTGACCTTCTCCGCGCCGGCGGCCTTCTTGGCACCGGTGGCCTTCTTGGCGGTGGCCTTCCTGGCGGCGGCGGCCTTCCCTGCAGCGGCGGCCTTCCCTGCAGCGGCGGCCTTCCCTGCAGCGGCGGCCTGCCCTGCAGCGGCG
>JAJZYI010000251.1 GCA_021798135.1 Actinomycetes bacterium
AGTCGGCTCAGCACGGCAAGGCCGAGCCGGCCCGGCTCCGCGCCGCGGGCCCCGTCCCGCCCGCCGCGCCGGCCGACCGGCCCACCTCGGCCGCCGCCACATCCCTCGCTGCCGCCGGCGCCTCGGGCATCGCCCGGCCCACCTCGGCCGTCCCGCCGGTCCAGCACCACCGCGGGCGGTCGGCCGGTCCACCGGCCGATGCGCTCGCCGCCGGCCTCGGGCTCGGGGAAGCGCCTGCCCGTCCCGAAGGTGGCCCAGTGCACCCGGTAGCCGAGGGCGTCGGCGGCGAGCGCCGCCTGCGACCGGCCGCCCGCCGGCCACCACACCTCCTGCAGGACCACGACGTCGGCGTCGAGCGCGGCGCAGGCGCCGACCACGTCGAACGGCACGTTCCGCTCGTCCACGCCGGCGTGCAGGTTCAGCGAGGCCACGGTCAGCACCGGGCCCGGGCAAGGGACCACGGTGCGCACCCTACCGACCGGCCCGGACCGGTCGACGCAGGCGTCGGCCAGCGCGGCCCAGGGTGCGCGGCGGCCCGCGCGCCCCGTAGGGTGCCGGACGTGGACGCACGGCACTTCCTGGGGATCGAGCCGACCGACGACCCGTTGCACTGGCGCCTGCCGGTGACGGGCGCCGTCTCCACGCCGGGCCGGTTCCTCTTCGGCGGGTGCGGCCTCGCGGCCGGCATCGTCGCGCTCGAGGCGGCCGCCGGGCAGCCGGCGGTATGGGCGACGGCGCAGTACCTGGCGCACGCCCCGACGGGCAGCGACCTCGACCTGCACGTCACGCTGGCCGCGCAGGGGCGCCGCACCACGCAGGCCCGGGCGGTCGCCCACCTCGGCGACCGGGAGATCCTGACCGTCAACGCGGCGCTCGGGCACCAGCCGGCACCCGACATCGACGACCAGAGCTGGGTCGACGCTCCGGACGTGCCCCCGCCGGCGGCGTGCCCCGAGCGCGAGTGGTTCCCGTTCCCGGAGGAGACCGTGTTCCACCGGGTGGAGCAGCGCCTGGCGGTGGGACGCCTGCTGTCGCAGATCGACGGCACGCCCGGCGCCGCCCGCTCGGCATCGTGGTTCCGCGTGCCGGGCCACCTCGAGCCGTCGGCCGCGACCCTCGCCGTCCTGGGCGACTACGTCACGGGGGGCATGTCACAGGCGCTCGGCTTCCACACCATGAGCCGGAGCCTCGACAACACCATCCGGGTGGTGCGCCTGGTGCCGACCGAGTGGGTCCTGTCCGACATCGTCGTCTACGCGACGGCGGGCGGGTTCGCCCACGGCCGGGCCCACCTGTTCGCCGAGGACGGCACCTTCCTCGCGTCCGCCAGCCAGTCGATGAGCGTGCGGCGCTGGTCGGACGAGCAGTTCCGGGCGATGCGTGCCGCCGCGGCCGCCGGCGGCCCCGAGCCCGCCGGCGGCGCCTGAGCTCCGCGGCGTCAGCGACCGACGCCGCCCGACGCCGCCATGCCGCGTGGCGAGGCGTCGCCGACGAGCGGAACGCCGGTCGCGCCGGTCGGGACGTCCCAGGCGGGCACGGGCTCGGAGAACAGGAACCCCTGCGCCAGGTCGCACGACAGCAGGCGCAGGTGGTGGAGCTGGCGGTCCGTCTCCACCCCCTCGGCGATCACCTGCATGCCGAGCGAGTGGGCCAGGTTGACGATGGCGCCGACGATCTCGGCGCCACCGGGCTCGACGCCCAGGCCGTCGACGAAGCTCTTGTCGATCTTCAGGATGTCGAGCGGGAACCGCTGCAGGTAGCTCAGCGACGAGTAGCCCGTGCCGAAGTCGTCGATGGCGAGCGTCACGCCCAGGTCCTTCAGCGCCCGCAGGACGGTGAGCGCCGCGGCCGGGTCCTTCATCAGGGCGCTCTCGGTGATCTCCAGGGTCAGGTTCGCCGGAGGCACGCCGGTGCCCTCCAGGATGCCCTCGACGGTGTCGACCAGGTCCAGGTGGTCGATCTGCCGGGCGGACAGGTTGACCTCGACGGTGGTGTCGGCGTGGACCGGCCGGACCTGGCTGCGGCCGGCCGGCGGCCCGTCCACGGGGACGGTCCCCCACCAGCGCTGGAGCTGGTTGCACGCCTCGTGCAGGACCCACGTGCCGATCGGGATGATGAGGCCGCTCTCCTCGGCGACCGGGATGAACCGGCTCGGCGCCACCAGCCCCTGCTCGGGGTGGTCCCACCGCAGCAGCGCCTCGACGGCGACCGGGCGGGTGCTCCTGATGTCGACCACGGGCTGGTAGAAGAGCCGGAGCTCCCCGCGCTCGAGCGCCCGGTGGAGGGCGTGCTCGGTGGTCAGGCGGTCGAGCACCTCGACGCGCAGCGCCTCGCCGAAGACGTGGTAGCCCGCCCCGCCACGCTGCTTGGCGACGTACATGGCGGTGTCGGCGTCCGACAGCAGCGGCGTCGCCTCGGCGGTCGACCCGGCCGTGGTGGCGATGCCGATGCTCGCGGTGACGAAGACCTCGGACCCGGCGACGGGTATCGGACGCCCCAGCGACTCCAGCACCCGCTCGGAGTAGTCGATGGCCAGGTGCTCGGCGCCATCGCCGTCGAACAGCACCAGGAACTCGTCGCCGCCGAGCCGCGCCACGACCTCGGCCACCCCGTCGGCCTCGACGAGGCGCGACGCCACCGCGACCAGCACCTCGTCGCCGACCTCGTGACCGAGCGCGTCGTTGATGGCCTTGAACCGGTCGAGGTCCAGGACCAGGACGGCCACCGAGCCGGGCTGCCGCAGGCCCCGCGCCAGCGCGTACGCGAGGCGGTAGGTGAACAGGGTGCGGTTGGGGAGGCCGGTCAGCGAATCGTGCAGGTAGGCGTGGGCCAGGGCCTCCTCGGCCGCCCGCTCCGAGCCGAGGTCGCGCACGAAGCCCCCGACCAGGACCCGGCCGCGATCCTCGACGACGTAGCCGCCGATGCTGACCTGCAGCTCCTCGCCGTCGCTGTTCAGCAGGCGGATCTCGCGTCGCGCCATGTCGACGCCGGGGCGGGCCGACGCGAGGTCCTCGCGGTAGCGCTCGGCGAAGCGGGCCGGGATCCAGAAGTCGAGCGCCCGCCTGCCGATGACGTCGCTCGCCGGCCAACCGAACATGGCCTCGGCCTGGTGGCTCCATTCCGTGACGACACCGGCGTCGTCGGTCTCGACGAACGCGTCGCTCGCCGCCGCCACGAGATGGCGGAAGCGCACGCCGTCCATGTCGCCCGGCTCCCTGGAGCGCATACCACGCATCTCCTGCCGTCGTCGACCGCCAGGTTGCCGCTCCACACCTGCAGTCCCCAGCAGCACCTGCATCCCCCCAGCATGTGCCGTTGTCCCCGATGGTGTCATTGCAGTGTATGACCGCTTCGCTCTCGGGGTCAATGGAAGGTTGCCGGACCCACCGTATTCGCGATGCGCGCCGCCTCGCCGCCACCACCGTGCCGCACCACCGGCGCCCGCGTCCCCGCACCGCCCGCCGCCCCTGCCGCACCACCGGCGCCCGCGTCCCCGCACCGCCCGCCGCCCTCGCTCACCGGTCGCCGTGGCGGGGAGCCGTGGCGGGAACCGCCCACCTCGCTGCGTTCGGCCGAGCGCTGGTCGGCCACGGCGCCACCGGCGTACGGTGCCGTGCATGGTCCAGGTCACGGGCACCCTCCAGAAGGACGCGTGGGAACGACGCGTCCTGCCTCCGGTCGAGCAGGTGCGGCCCGGGATGTGGTCCATCCCCGTCCCGATCCCCGACAACCCGCTCCGCTACGTCCTGGTGTACGCCCTGGAGCTCGACGACGGCGTCGCCATCGTCGACGCCGGCTGGAACACCGACGACGCCTGGCAGGCCCTCGCCGACGGCCTCGCCCAGGCCGGCGGGTCCGTGGCGGACGTGCGCGCCGTCCTGGTCACGCACATCCACCCGGACCACTACGGGCTGGCCGGGCGGGTCCGCGAGCACAGCGGCGCCTGGATCGGCCTGCACCCGGCGGACGCGGCGCTGCTCGGCGCCCGGTACCTGGAGCCCGACGACCTCCTGGCCCGCATGAACGTCCTGCTGCACGAGGCCGGCGTGCCCGGCCACAAGCTGCACGACCTCACGATGGCGTCGATGGTCATCCGGGACCAGGTGCTGGCGGTCGAGCCGGACGTGCTGTTCGAGGACGGGCGGCGGGTGGAGGTCCCCGGGTGGGACCTGCGTGCGGTGTGGACGCCCGGGCACTCGCCCGGCCACGTCTGCTTCCACAGCGAGGGCCACCGCCTGCTCCTCTCGGGCGACCACGTGCTGCCGAGGATCACGCCCAACATCGGCGTGCACTCGCAGCAGGCCCCGAATCCGCTCGGCGACTACCTGCGGTCGCTCGAGCGCGTCCGGACCCTGGCGGCGGACGAGGTGCTCCCGGCGCACGAGTACCGCTTCGCCGGCCTGGCGTCGCGGGTCGACGAGATCGCCGCCCACCACCGCGAGCGGCTCACGGAGGTGGAGGCGCTGCTGGCCGACAGCCCCGGCAGCACGGCGTGGGAGCTGTCCGTGCGCCTGACGTGGTCGCGCCCGTGGGACGAGATCAGGGACTTCATGCAGCGGGCCGCCGTGTCCGAGACGCTCGCGCACCTCGTGCTGCTCCAGGAACAGGGCCGGGTCCGCCGGGAGCCTGGCACACCGGCACGGTTTCGCGTGGTGGAGAGGGTTGGGGGCCCCTGACGGACCGGTCCCGGAGCCCCACCTCGCTCAGGCACCGGGCTCGGTGTCCTGAGCCGCCGGCCACGACGCGCTGATCCACGACCGCCGCCGGCACGCCGGGCAGGTCATGAGCCGCGTGAAGCCCCGACCGGGACGCCAGACGAACACCGGTGCGTGCAGGGCGGCGAAGCGGACCACGTCGACGACCGACGTCGTCCCGCACGTGGCGCACACCAGCCTGACCGGTGCGATGCGGCGCAGCCAGCCGGCACCGGGGATCGCCGGCCACGCCCCGGCCGTCGCCGCGGCGGCTGCCGGCCCGGTGCGGCCGTCGGGACCCCCCGGCGGCGTCTCCGGGCCCGGCTCGACGGTGGCACGAGGACCCGTCGCGACCGAGGCAGCCCGACCCGGCTCGGCGCCGGTGCCCTCGGCCCGTCCGGGCGCCGGCTCCGCGAGCCCCGCCGACGTGTCGCGGCGGGACCGGCCACCACCGGCAGGGC
>JAJZYI010000252.1 GCA_021798135.1 Actinomycetes bacterium
GGTGGCGCTGGCGGGTGCCGTCGGTGGGCCAGCGGCCGGCCGCGATGCCGGAGCGGGTGCGGCCGGTCGGCCGGTCGGTGCGGGTCCGGCGGGTGCCGGCGCCGGCGGAGCGGGTGGCCGGGGAACCGGGGTGGACGGCCGCGGCCCCGGCGTACTACACCCACGGGCATGACGACCTACGAGCGACCGTTCGGCCGCGCCCTGGAGGACTTCGAGATCGGCGACGTCTACCGGCACTGGCCGGGCAAGACGATCACCGAGTACGACGACCACCTCTTCTGCATGATCACCATGAACCACCACCCGCTGCACACCAACGAGTGGTTCGCCGAGCACGAGTCCGTGCACGGCCGCAACGTGGTGGTCGGCAACCTCGTCTACTCGCTGGTGCTCGGGATGAGCGTGCCGGACGTGAGCGGCGCGGCCATCGCCAACCTGGAGGTCGAGTCGCTCGTCCACCGCTACCCGACCTTCCACGGCGACACCATCTACGCCGAGACGAAGGTGCTCGACAAGGTGCCCTCGTCGTCCAAGCCGGACCGGGGGATCGTGACGGTGGAGACGAAGGGTTTCAACCAGGACGGCCGCGAGGTGTGCTCGTTCCGGCGCAAGGTCATGGTGTGGACGCGTGCCGCCCTTCCCGCGCGGCGCCGCCCCTACGGTGACGACGTCTGGGGCTGACCGGCGCGACAGCGGTAGGGCGGCGGTCGGCCTGCCGGTGGCCGCCGACGACGCGCCGGCGTGGCCGGGTGCCGTGCTCGGCGAGGTGCCGGCGTGGCGACGTGCCGTGCTCGGCGTCGTGCCGGGGCTGCGGCCGTTCCCGTGGCGCGCCACCCGCGACCCCTGGGCGGTCCTGGTGAGCGAGGTGATGCTGCAGCAGACCCAGGCGCCCAGGGTCGTGGGTCCCTGGTCCGCCTTCCTCGAGCGGTTCCCCGCTCCCGCCGAGTGTGCCGCCGCGCCCACCGGGGACGTCGTTCGGCTGTGGTCCGGCCTCGGCTACAACCGCCGGGCGGTCCGGCTGCGCGCCACGGCGGCGGCCATCGTGGAGCGCCACGGTGGCGCGGTTCCCGACGACCTCCGTGCGCTGCTGGCGCTCCCCGGCGTCGGGCCGTACACGGCTCGGGCGGTGCTCGCGTTCGCCTTCGAGCAGGACGTCGCCGTGGTGGACACCAACGTCCGGCGCGTGCTGTGCCGGGCGCTGGTCGGCGGCCGCGCCGCTCCGGCGGCACTGCAGGACCTGGCCGACGCCCTGGTGCCGGCGGGCCGGGGGTGGGCGTGGAACCAGGCGCTGCTGGAGCTCGGGGCCACCAGGTGCACCGGCCGGTCGCCACGGTGCGACGGCTGCCCGCTGGCACCGCGCTGCCGCTGGCGCGCTGCGGGGCGACCCGAGCCCGACCCGGGTGGGGGCGTGCCGGCCCAGGCGCCGTTCGCCGGGTCGGACCGCCAGGGGCGGGGGCGGCTCGTCCGGCGGCTGTGCGCCGGCTCGCTGGCTCCGGCCGATGTCGCCGAGGCCGCCGGGTGGCCCCGCGATCCCGGCAGGGCCCGGAGGGCTGCCGACGCGCTCGTGGCCGAGGGGCTCGCCACCCGCGACGCCGCCGGCGTGCTGCACCTCGCCTGACTGGACCGGCCCGTCGCTCCGGCCGGCCCGGCTGCCCGGGACACCCCCCGGCCGGCCCTCGGTGCTCAGCCCGACACGAAGTCGAGGATGGCCGCGTTCACCTCGTCCGGGCGCTCGAGGTGGAGGAAGTGGCCAGCCCCCTCCACGACCTTCACGGCCGAACCGGGAGCGAGCGCGCCGGGTGCCCCCGCGGCGAGCTCCACGCCCATGCAGCCGTCGGTGGCGCCGTGGAGGTAGAGCGTGGGCTGGGGCGGGATGCCGTCGGCGGCCTGCTGGGCACGGGCCAGCTCGGGCCGGTGGCGCTCCGGGTCGAACAAGGCGCGGTAGTAGCCGAGCGCGGCGGCGATCCGCTCCGGCGTCCCCAGCGCTCGCCGCACCTCGACCATGTCGGGCGCCGGGTCGTACCCCGGCGACCACTGGCGCCAGAGCCGCTCGACGAAGGCGAGCTCGTCCATCGCCACCACCGCGTCGGCCAGCGGGGACTGGAAGAAGAACACGTAGAAGCTGCGCCGGAGCTGCTCGAAGGCGAGGAAGCCGGCAGCGCTGACCGGGAGCGGCGGCACGGCCAGCGCCACCACCCGGCGCCAGCTCCCCGGGTCGAGGCCGGCGGCGCCGTAGGCGGCCAGAGCGCCCCAGTCGTGCCCGATCACGACGGCGTCGGGGCCGCCGCCGAGCGCCTGGTGGAGGGCGACGGCGTCGGCGGCGAGCGCCCCGGTCTGGTAGCTGCCGTCGGCGGGCACCGCGCTGGGCGCGTAGCCGCGCAGGAACGGCGCGACGGCGCGGAAGCCGGAGGCAGCGAGCAGGGGCGCCAGGTGGCGCCACGTGTGGGCGGTGTCGGGGAAGCCGTGCAGGCAGAGCGCCAGGGGGCCGTCGGGCGGTCCGGATGCCAGGTAGGCGATCTCCAGGCCGTTCACGGTGACGGATCGCGTCGTCACGGGGCGCGAGAGTAGTGTGCCCGGTCGAGGGGCGTGGTGTCCTCCCCGCTCGCAGCAGCGCAGCTCCGGGCGGTGTGCCGACGTGTGGAGCACGGCCGGCGGGCTCGCACGCTCCAGGGACGAACGAGGAGAGCGGTGGTGCGCGTGAGGTTCTTCGGGGTGCGGGGCTCGTGCCCGTGCTCCAGCGACGACCATCGCCGCTACGGCGGGAACACGGCGTGCACCACGGTGGAGGTGGGCGAGGAGCCGCCGATCATCCTGGACCTCGGGACCGGGCTCCGGCCGCTCGGGGTCGAGCTCGAGCAGCGCCAACCGCTGGCACCCGTGGCGTGGACGGCGCTGCTCAGCCACCTGCACTGGGACCACCTGATCGGGCTGCCGTTCTTCCCGCCCGTGCTGCGCCCCGGAGCGCACCTGGACGTCTACGGGCCGAGCCAGGACGGGGCCAGCATCCAGGAGGTCGTCGACTCCGTGGTGAAGCCGCCGTTCTTCCCGGTCCAGGTGGACGAGCTGCGGGGGTCGATCCGGTTCCACGACGTCGGCGAGGGCGACCTGGCCGTCGGGTCGGCCAAGGTCCAGGTGCGCGAGGTGCCGCACCTCGGCACCACCCTCGGGTTCCGCATCGAGGCCGAGGGGGTGTCGGTCGTCTACCTGCCGGACCACCAGGCACCGGTGGACATGGACGCCGTCGCGGCATCGGTGCTGGAGCTGTGCGACGGCGTCGACCTGCTCATCCACGATGCCCAGTACACCGACGACGAGTTCGCCGCCAGGCCCGACTGGGGCCACTCCACCCCCGGGTACGCGGTGCACGTGGCGGCCGAGGCGGGAGCGAAGACCCTGGCGCTGTTCCACCACGACCCCATGCACCTCGACGACGACATCGACCGCATCGTCGACCGCTGCAGCCGGCTGCCCGACGCGGCCCGGCTGCAGCGCGTGCTGGGCGCCGCCGAGGGGACGGTCCTGCAGGTCACGCCGGAGGGCGTCGAGGTCGGGCCCGTGCGCCCGTGACGGACGCCGCGGGGGCGCCCTGGCCGCCGATCGACGCGGCGCGGTTCCGTGACGTCCTGGGGCGGTTCGCGTCGGGCGTGACGGTGGTGACGGCGGTGACCGACGAGGGCCCCGTCGGCTTCACCTGCCAGGCGTTCACGTCGCTGTCGTTGGACCCGCCCATGGTGGCGCTCGCTCCGGGCAAGCAGTCGACCAGCTGGCCGAAGATCGCGGTGGCCGGCTCCTTCTGCGTCAACATCCTGGCTGACGACCAGGAGGAGCTCTGCCGGCGGTTCGCGACGCCCGCCAACGAGCGCCCGGACAAGTTCGGTGACGTCGAGTGGCGGCCCGCGACCGGTGGCGCACCGGTGCTCGCCGGCGTCCTCGCCTGGGTGGCCTGCGCCCTGATGGCCGCGCACGACGCCGGGGACCACGAGCTCGTGATCGGGCGGGTGCTCGACCTCGGCGTGGGGTCGGGGTCGCCGCTCCTGTACTACCGCGGGGGGTTCGGACGCCTCGCCGCCGGGTCCTGAGCGACCGCCGCTCCCGCCAGGTGCCGGCCCGGCGGGTCGCTGGCGGTCCAGGTCCCCGGCCGGCTCGCGGGCGGTCCAGGCCGCTGCCGGTCGCCGTTGCCGCCCGTGCGACCGGTCGCGCACGGCCTCCGGGGTGTCCGGCGATCGGGGCTAGTCTGCCGCCGTGCCCAGGATCGTGCCGTCACCGACCATCGCGGATGTCCTGCTCGTGGAGCCCGACGTCCACGGCGACGAGCGCGGCCGCTTCGTCGAGACGTACCGCCGCTCGTGGCTGCCGCTGGGGCGCGAGATGGTGCAGGGCAACCGGTCGGAGAAGCAGGCGGGCGCGGTCGTCGGGCTCCACTACCACCTGCACCAGGCCGACTACTGGTACGTGCTGCGGGGGCGGGTCCGGGTCGTCCTGCACGACCTCCGCCAGGGATCGCCGACCGACGGCGCCACCGAGCACGTGGACCTCGACGGCGCCGAGGATCGCGGGCTCTTCATCCCGCCCGGGGTGGCCCACGGCTTCGCCAGCCTGACCGACGTGCTGCTGTGGTACCTGGTCGACGGCTACTACAACCCGGCCGACGAGCTGGGCGTGGCGTGGGACGACCCGGACATCGCCGCCGACTGGGGGGTGGCCGACCCGGTGCTGTCGGCTCGCGACCGGTCGAACCCGCGCCGCCGGGAGCTGGGCCCGGCGGTGCTGCCTCGAGCGGGCCTGCGGACCTGACCTCCGGCAGCCGGCGCAGGCGCTCGAGCCGGCGGCATGCTGCGCCTTCGCGCGTGGCGCGATACCACAGCGGCACCGGATTGGGTTGAATGGTGAGGTGGCCGTCGCCCTGATCGTCCTGTGCGGAGCACTCGTCCTCCTCGGCGCGGTCCCGCTCGTCTGGCGCCGGGTGGTGGACGAGCGCCGCTCGGTGCGCGACTACCAGCAGACCTTGAACACGCTGCGCACCGTGTCGGGCCGGAGCGGCCAGGTGCAGGTCCGGCCCATCGGGGAACGCCAGCGGCCGCCCGCCCGAGCCGCAGCGGCGCCCGGCGAGGGCGACGGCGCCGCGGTGCCCGGTG
>JAJZYI010000253.1 GCA_021798135.1 Actinomycetes bacterium
CGCGGGGGGCCGGCCGGGCGCGACGCTCCGGGCCTCGACGGCGGGGTCGACCTGGGCCTCGGCTGAGGCGGGCCGGAGGACCCGGGCGGGGTGGCCGGGCCAGGGCGGGAGCGGGGGTCAGGCGCTCGGCGAGGCCAGGGTCAGGCGGTCGGGGGGACCGGGGTCAGGCGCTCGGCGAGGCCAGGGTCAGGCGGTCGGGGGGACCAGGGGCCCGGCGTCCTCGTAACCCTGGCGGATGCCCCGGCCGGCCCGGCGCCGCAGCTGCTCGGGCTCGTAGAGCATCCAGTACGCGTTGCGGGCGTGCTTGCGGGCCCGGTTGCGGCACACCTCGGCGAGGCGCTCGGGGTCGTCCTCCTCGCGCTCGTGGACGAACACCTCCAGCACGTGGGTGTTGGTGAGGAGCTGCGCCAGCATGATCCCCTGCGACGCCTCGTGCGCGCAGACCTCGTCGATGGCGGCGCGCCCGGGCATGCCCAGCGCCACCACGATCCGGCAGCCGTCGAGCTCGATCAGGCGCTTGCACGCCACGCCGAGGTCCTTGAACCCCGGGACGGTGCGGTACAGGACCTCGAACCGCTCCCCGTGCCCGGGGCAGCCCCGGAGCTCGTCGAGCGCCTCGGCGCCCATGTCGAAGCGGGCGAACATGGTGTCGACGACCCCGATCCGGTCCATGGCGCGATCTTCCCACGGTCACCGGTGCCGACGTGTCGCCGGGGCCAGCGCGTCGGGAACGCGCCGGGGTTGGACGAACGCCACCAGCGCGTCCAGACTCCCCGTGTGCCCGGCGACCGAACCAGCTCGACCACCGTCGGCGCCGCAGCCGGAGCCGCTGCCGCTGCCGGCAGCGGGCCAGACCTCGCCGCCGACTGGGTCCGCCGCGACGCCGCGGTGGTGTGGCACGGCTTCACCCAGATGGCGGCCTACGCGGACAACGCCCCGGTCGTGGTCGACCGCGCCGAGGGGCGGTACCTGATCGACGTGGCCGGCCGCCGCTACTTCGACGCCATCTCCTCGCTGTGGGTGACCACCCTCGGCCACCGCGTCCCCGAGCTCGACGCGGCCGTGACCGACCAGCTGGCACGGGTGGCGCACTCGACCATGCTGGGCAACGGCAACCGCGTGGTGGTGGAGCTGGCCGAGGCCCTGGCGGGGGTCGTGCCCGTCGACGGGCCGCACTTCCTGTTCGCGTCGGACGGCGCCACGGCCGTCGAGCAGGCGCTCAAGATCGCCTTCCAGTACTGGACGAACCGGGGGGAAGCCGGCCGCGACCGCTACCTCGCGCTCGGCGACGCGTACCACGGCGACACCGTCGGGTCGATCTCCGTCGGCGACAGCGGGTTCGGCACCGAGGTGTTCGACCCGCTGCGCTTCCCGGTCGTCCGCACGCCCGGCTACGCCGACCCGGCCTGGGCCGACGCCGCCGTGGCCGCCGTCCAGGCGAACCACGAGCGCCTGGCCGCGCTCGTCATCGAGCCCCTGGTGCAGGGAGCGTCGGGCATGCTCGTGGCCGAGCCGGAAGACGTCGCCCGGGTGGCCGGTGCCTGCCGGAGCCACGGGGTCCTCGTCGTGTGCGACGAGGTCGCCACCGGGTTCGGGCGGACCGGGCGCCTCTTCGCCAGCGAGTGGTGCGGGTTGCGGCCCGACCTGCTCTGCCTGGGCAAGGGCATCACCGGCGGCTACCTGCCGATGTCCGTGACCGTGGCCGCCGACCACGTGCACCGCGCCTTCCTCGGCGAGGACCTCGGGCCGCGCACCTTCTACCACGGCCACTCCTACGGCGGGAACGCCCTCGCCGCAGCGGTCGCGCTGGCCCACCTCCGCCTGCTCGAACGCGACGGCGTGCTGGCGAACGTGCAGGAGCGTGCCGAGCAGCTGCGGCAGGCGCTGGCCGAGCGGGTGGCCGGCCTGGACGGCGTGGCCGAGGTCCGCCAGCGCGGCCTGCTGGCCGGCGTGGCCCTGGACCCGCCCGAGGGCGGCCGGCGCTGGGGTCGCCGGGTGTGCGCCGCCGCCGTGGCGAGCGGGGTGCTGCTCCGCCCGCTCGGTGACGTGGTGGTGCTGGTGCCGCCGCTGACGACGACCGCGGAGGAGGTCGACACCGTGGTGGACGTGCTCGCCGCGGCCATCGGTGCGGTCGCCGCCGAGGACGCGCCGGCTGGCACCGAGGGACGACCGGGTGGGCCCGGCGGTGGGCACGCCGCCGGCACCGTGCCGGAGGGCCACCGTGGCTGAGCTCGGGGCCGCCGCGGTCGCGCCAGGGGTCCGCCGTGGCTGAGCCCGAGCCCGCCGTGGTCGCGCCGGGGGCCACCGTGGCCGAGCCCGCGGCCACCTCGCCCACGCCGTGGCCGGAGCTCGTCGAGGCCGCCTGTGACGCCGTGGCCACGGCTGGGCGGTGGCGGCGCCCGCGCGCCTTCGACGCCAGCGGGCCCCGAGGCACCCTGGTCGACACCGGGCGGAGGGTGGTCTCGTTCGCCGGCAACGACTACCTCGGCCTGTCGCACCACCCGGCCGTCGTGGCGGCGGGGGCGGCCGCGGTGCAGCGGTGGGGTGCGGGCGCCGGCGCCTCGCGCCTGGTCACGGGCTCCCGGCCGGTCCACCACGAGCTGGAGGCCGCCCTGGCCGCATGGAAGGGCGCCGAGCGGGCCGTCGTGCTGCCCACCGGGTTCGCGGCCAACCTGGCCGTGCTCACCGCGTTCGCCGAGGCCGGAGCGCAAGGCGGCGCCCCGGTGCGCATCTGCTCCGACGAGCTCAACCACGCGTCGATCGTCGACGGCTGCCGCCTGGCGCGCGCCGAGGTGTGCGTGTTCCGCCACGCGGACGCCGGGCACCTGGCCGAGCTCGTGGGCACGGCTCCGGGCCCGGTCGTGGTGGTGACCGACACGGTGTTCTCGATGGACGGGGACGAGGCCCCGCTCGGCGCCATCGCCGCCTTGTGCCGAGCCAGCGGTGCGCTCCTGGTGCTCGACGAGGCCCACGCCGTGCTCGGGCCCGACCCAGGCCCGCTGCTCGCCGGCGTGGCCTGCGTGCGCGTCGGGACCCTCTCCAAGACCCTCGGCGCGCTGGGCGGGTTCGCTGCCGGGCCGCGCCGGTTCGTCGAGCTGCTCGAGAACCGGGGCCGGCCGTACATCTTCACCACGGCGCCGTCTCCGGCCGATGCCGCCGCGGCGCTCGCCGCCCTCGGGGTGCTCCGCTCCGACGAGGGCACGGCGCTGCGGGAGCGCCTGGCGGCAGCCGTCGCACGGCTGCGCCGTGGCGCGGGCCTGCCCGCCGGCCGGGCACCGATCGTCCCCGTCGTCCTGGGCGCCGAGGAGCGTGCCGTGGCCGCGTCGGAGGCCCTGCTCGCCGAGGGGCTGTGGGTCCCGGCCATCCGGCCGCCCACGGTGCCGCCGGGCACGGCCCGGCTCCGCGTGACGCTGTCGGCCGACCATAGCGACGACGAGGTCGACCGGCTCGCCGAGCAGCTTCGCCGGCTCTCGTCCGGGACGCCGGCGGGCCAGCGTGCCGGGTCGGGCGCCGGAGCGGGCACGCCGACGGGCGCCGGGATCGGTGCCGGCTCGGGCGCCGGCCCGGGACCGGGGTCCGGTGCGGCTGTCCCGGGCGCCGGCCCGGGAGCGGGGTCCGGTGCGGCTGTCCCGGGCCCGACCGCCGTCACCGCGCTGCCGTGACGGGCAGGCCGGCGACGCTCGTCGTCGTGGTCGGGACGGGGACCGAGGTGGGCAAGACCTGGGTGAGCGCGCGCCTGCTGCGCGCCTGGCGGGCCCGGGGGCTGGCGGTCGCCGCCCGCAAGCCGGCGCAGTCGTTCGCGCCCGGCGACGCGACCACCGATGCCGACGTGCTCGGCGCGGCCTCGGGTGAGGACCCGCGGGCGGTCTGCCTGCCGCAGCGGTGGTACCCGGCGCCGATGGCCCCGCCGATGGCTGCGGACGCGCTCGGCCGGGTGCCACCGGCGCTGGCCGACCTGCTCGGCGAGCTGGCATGGCCGCGGCCAGCGCCCGACGTCGGCCTGGTGGAGACCGCGGGCGGTGCCCGCTCGCCGCAGGCGGACGACGGCGACGCCGTCGACCTGGTCGCCGCGCTGGGACCTGACCGGGTGGTGCTGGTCGCCGACGCCGGCTTGGGCACCATCAACGGCGTCCGGCTGTCGGTCGGGGCGCTCGCTGCCGGGACGTCGGCGCCCGTGTCGGTCGTCCTCAACCGGTTCGACGCCGCCGACGGCCTCCACGAGCGCAACCGGGACTGGCTAGCCCGGCGCTGCGCGCTCGACGTCACCGCCGTGGGGGCCGAGGGCGCCGGCGTCAGCCCGCCGGGGGCGCCGGCGCTGGACGTGCTGGCGGCGCGCCTGGCCCGGCCAGGCGGCGGGGGATGAGCGAGCCGGGCCGCCCCGCGAGCGCCAGGAGCACCAGGAGCGCGGCGCTCACGGCGCTCCACCAGGCCCAGCGGCCGTCCAGGCGCACCAGGGTGAACCAGGCCAGGAAGGCGGCGACGGCGAGCCCGGCCACCAGCCGGCCGAGGGCGCCGGCGACGGCGGTAGGACGGACAGCGTCGCCGGGGGCCGCCGGACCGGCGGCGGCAGCGGCGATGGCCACGAGCGCGAGGCAGGCTGCGGGGAACACGTAGTAGGCGACCATGACGGGTTCGAAGAGCGCGAAGCCGGCGAGCGCGGCTGCCGAGCCCCACAGCAGCCGGCCCGGCCGGCTGGCCGCGCCCCGCCCCGCGACGACGCCGACGGCGATGGCGGCGGCGACGGCGATCGACCGCGCCGGACCCGTGGCCACCGTCCCGGCGGCGATGCGGGGGGCCAGTGCCAGCCACGGCGTGGCGTGGTCGAGGCGCGGGTAGCTCGGCTGGGCCAGGACCGCCCGCAACGTGCGGTGGGCGTTGGCCACGAGCGGCCCCAGCACCAGCAGCAGGCCCGGCACCGTGGCGCGCGCGACCAGCGCGGCCCCCGCCCGGGGCCGCCGGGGCGGGGAGGTGCCGCTCGTCGGCCCGGTCGTGCCGGCCGTGGGCGTCGGGCCGGTCGTGCCGGCCGTGGGCGTCGGGCCGGTCGTGCCGGTCCGGTCGGTCGTGGCGGTCGCCGCGGCCACCGCGAGCAGGGGCACGACGAGCCCGGCG
>JAJZYI010000254.1 GCA_021798135.1 Actinomycetes bacterium
CCGCCGCCAGGCCGCTCCTGCGGCTGGCGATGGCTGCAGGAGTCGGCTCCGGCGGCACGATCGAGGCGTTCGTGAAGCACGCCCTGCGAGCACCCGACCCCGCCAGGCGCATCGCCGCGCTCCACCTGATCGCCCGCCAGCCCGTCGGGCGATGGGCGCCGGAGCTCCTGGAGATGGCGGAGCACGATCCCTCGGACGCCGTCAAGGACGAGCTGGCCACCATCGTGCGGAGCCACGGGTGGGAGCCGCTGCGCACCGAGGTGATGGTGCACCTGCGCCGGTGGGCCCATGACCGAGGCGGGCTCGTCCCCGCCGACGGCTCCGCGGGCGATGCCACCCTCGCCGATCATTCCGCCGGCGATGCCACCCTCGCCGATCATTCCGCCGGCGATGCCACCCTCGCCGACCATTCCGCCGGGGACCGCTCGGGGCAGTGGCCGGGTGCCGCGCCCGTGGCCGAGCCGGCCAGCCCCGGGCACGAACGGGCACCGGCATGACCGTCGCGCCGCCGATGCCGGCCGACACCGTGGCGGCCGAGCCGGACGGAGGGGCCGGTCGCCCGCCCGCCGGTCGGCGCCGCCTGACGCTCGCGCACGTCCTGTTCATCGCGGCCGCCCTCGTCAGCTTCATCACGCTGCTCGGTTCGCCCGTGAAGGGCCTGGCCAACCAGGGCGACTACCAGCGCCTGATGGTCAAGCTGGGCGTGGCCCCGGTCCACGGCGAGACGCTGGGCAAGAACCAGGTCGCGCAGTACTACCGGACCGGCCTGGGCGAACAGCGGGCCGAGGCGGCCCTCAACGCCGTGGGCAGCCCCGGCTACGCGATCCCCCAGCAGCTCATCGACGGCGCCGCCGTGGACGCGGCGCGCCTGGTGGGCAACCCGGCGCGGATGGACATCCGCTGGATCGGCGCCGCCAACGCCCTGTTCCTGCTCGCGGGGATCGCCCTGCTGCTCGTCGCCCTCCGCCAGCTGCCGGGGGTGGCGCGCGCCGTCGCCGGCGTGCTCGTCGTCCTGGCGTTCACCGATTTCGGCTACCTCGGCTACTTCAACTCGTTCTTCAGCGAGCCGTCCGAGCTCGTCTTCCTGCTGGCGTCCTTCGGCGCGGCCGGAGCGGTGCCCGTGTGCAGCGGGTGGCGCCGCCGCGCCGTGTACGCGACGTTCGTGGTGGCCACCATCGGGTTCGTGTGGGCGAACCAGGGGGACGTCATCGGCGCCCTGCCGCTCGTCGCCGTCGGCGTGTCCATCGGCTGGCGGTACCTCCGCCGCCGGTGGGAGCGTGCCGGTGCGCTCGCCGGCCTGGGCGTGGTGCTCCTCAGCGCGGGGCTGAGCCTCGGCATGGGCAACCCCTACCGGGCGCAGCACTACTACAACGGCACCTTCGACGGCATCCTCCTGAGCACGCCGACGCCGGGCCAGGCGGTCAGCGAGCTGGGCCTGGCGCCCGGCCTGGCACAGTACGCGGGCTACCCGGCGTACAGCTCCGGCAACGACGTGTTCGCCACGCCTGGCGTCCACTTCTTCTTCTTCGACCACATCTCCTACACCAAGATGGCGCTGTTCTACGCCGAGCACCCGAGGAGCCTGGTCGCCGTGCTGTCCCGGGCCTCGGGCACCGCCCTCGACCTCCGGGTGCCGTACCTGGCGAACCTGACGACCGGGTCGGACGCCCACTACGCCACCAGCTCGCCCTGGACTTACGTGCACCAGCACCTCCTGCCGCGGAGCCTGTGGTTCGTCCTCCTGGTCCCGGCGCTCACGGTCTCGATCGGCGTGTGGGGCCTGGTGCACCGCAAGCGGCTCCGCTACGAGATGACGCCGGAGCTGCTGGTCGCTCTCGGGCTCATGGCGTTGGTCAACTTCGTGGAGCCCGTGGTGGCCGAGGGCTTCAACGAGCTGATCAAGCACCAGTTCCTCTTCAACGCCTCGTTCGACCTGTGCCTGATCGTGGACATCGCCGTGCTGGTGGCCACGTCGGTCGGCCTGGTCCGCCGCCTCCGGCCCAGCGTGGAGCCGCGCCGCGAGCTCCTGCCCCCGCCGTCCCCGAGCTGAACCGAGCGGCTGCCACCGCCCGGTTCGTGCGCCCTGCCTCGCGGGGGCGGCACCGCCCGGCTCGTAGCCGCTGCCTCCCCGGGCCGCCACCGCCCGGGTGCTCCCCGCTGCGGGCCGGGAGCGACCGCGCGCTGGGCGCACGCTGCGTGCCGGAGGCGCCCGCGCCCGTGGCTCGCTGCCGCCGGTCTCGCGCCCGCTGCCGCCGAACCTCACGCACCGTATCCGCCCTTGTGCACCTATCGACGAGCGACGCCGAGCTCGCTGGGACCTCCAACCTTGTGACCAGGGAAAACGCGACGCCGGGAAGGGGGCGGAGCGCCGACGCCCGATCTTGACATCGGAGAGTGGTCGTCGTAGAGTCGCCTCAGGTAACCGGGGGAGCGGGGGGCTGGCGCAGCGGGGATGGGCGCCGGCGCCGCCGCCGGTCGGCGAGCCCGACGGCGACCGCCCGCGCTCCCCCGTCGGCCCGGTGGCGCGACCGACCGGGGCGTAGCGAGGAGGGGGCACCCCATCACACGACGGTCGACACCGCACCGAGGCTGCCGCAGCGGCTGGCAGCAGCGCCCGGGCCGGGGAGCACGGCGTACGGTGCGTGCCGTCGTCCGCCGCGCGCCGGGCCGCCACGGGCCGATCGTCGGCGGGCACCCGGCCGAGGCACCGGGCCACCCGCAGCCGGAGGGCACGCGCCCGTGACGACGGCAGAGCTCTCCGCAGCCCGGCGCCGCTCGGTGCCCGGCGGCCCGGCGCTGGCGACGTTCCGGTACGCCTGGGTCCTGCCCCTGGTCGCCGGCATCGCCGCCGTGGCCATCGCCGTCGCGGGCATCGGTTGGGTCGGGTCGGCCGTCGGGACCGTGCTGCTGCTGCTCTTCCTGGCGTTCTTCGTCCGGCACCTGGCCTTCGGGGTGGCGGCGCTGGCCGCCGGGCGGGTCGACCTGGCCCACGCCGACATCGCCGCCGCCGCGACCGACGACCGCCTCCCCCCCGTCACGGTCATCGTCGCCTGCAAGAACGAGGAAGCCGTGGTCGACCACCTCGTCGGCTCCCTCCTCCGGCTCGACTACCCCGGAGACCGCATGGAGCTGATCGTGGCCGACGACGCGTCGACCGACGGGACCGCCGCGGCGCTCGACCGGCTCGCCGAGCGGCACGACCGGCTCCGGGTGCTGCACCGCCCCGCCCACGTGCGCCACGGCAAGCCGGCGGCGCTCAACGACGCGCTCGCGATGGCCACCGGGGAGATCATCGTCGTGTTCGACGCCGACCACCGGCCCCGGCCCGACGTGGTCCGGCGGCTGGTGCGGCACTTCGACGACCCCAGCGTCGGCGCCGTCCAGGGCCGCTGCGTCATCGCCAACAGCGGCGACTCGACCCTCGCCAGGCTCGTCGCCATGGACTACAACGGCGGCTACCTGATCAACGAGTACGGCCGGCAGGCCGTCTTCGAGCTGCCGGCCTACGGCGGGGCCAACTGCGCCACCCGGGCGTCGGTGCTGCGGGCCCTCGGCGGGTGGAACGAGCGGTCGGTCACCGAGGACACCGACGTGACCATGCGCATGCTGCTGTCCGGCTACCGGGTCCGCTACGACGTCACCGCCGTCGACGAGGAGGAGGGCGTCGTCACCTTCGGGCGCTACTGGCGCCAGCGCTACCGCTGGGCCCGCGGCCATCAGCAGTGCTGGCGCGACTACCGCAGCGCCGTCTGGCGCACCCCGCGGCTGTCGCGGATGCAGAAGGTGGAGACCACCATGTTCCTGTACGGCTTCCACCTGCCGGTCGTCTCCGCGCTCGGGCTCGTGGTGATGATCCTGTGGGGGCTCGGGATCTCCGCACCGGCAGCCGCGTCGGTCCTGTTCGTCTACACCATCCTGCTCTTCCTCGGTCCGCTGGTGGAGGTGGGCGGCGGGCTCATCCTGGCCCGCAGCGACCGGCGATGGGCCGCCTCCATGGTCTGGTTCCTGCCCCTGTTCTTCGCGTCGATGGCGCTGTGCACGCTGGCGTGGTTCGACGGCATCCTCGACCGGCCCTACACGTGGGTGAAGACCAAGCGCCGGGCGGACGCCGACGAGCCACCCGGGACGGTGCCGCCAGCCGCCGGCACGGCGCGGCCGCAGGTCGCGGGCGCGACCGTGGCCGCCGGGGGCCTGGGGGCATCCGGGGGAGCCGAGCGGTGAGCCGGATTGCCGTCACCTTCGGCCTGCGCCACCGCGCGCGGCGTGCCGGTGCGGTGACGGCGCCCCGCGGTGCCGGTGCGGTGGCGGCGCCCCGCGGTGCCGGTGCGGTGCGCCGCGGGTGGCGGGCTCCGGGCGACGCTCGAGACAGGGGCCGGCGATGCGCGTCGTAGCCATCGGCGCCCATCCGGACGACATCGAGCTGGGCTGCGGGGGCGCGCTGCTCGCCCACCGCCGGGCCGGCGACGAGGTCACCATGCTGGTGATGACGCCCGGCCAGATCGGGCCCCAGGGCATGGTGACGCGCACCGACGAGCAGCGCGAGGCCGCCGTCGCGCTCGGCGCCCACCTGTGCTGGGGCGGGTTCCTCGACGGGTCCGTCCCCGACGGCGTGGAGGCGGTGAGCGCCATCCAGCACGTGATCGAGCGGGCCGGCGCGGACGTCGTCTACACCCACAGCATCCACGACACGCACCAGGACCACCGGGCCGCCGCCCGGGCCACCTTCGCCGCGGCCCGGCGGGTCAGCCGCGTGCTGTGCTACGAGGCGCCGTCGGCCGTCGACTTCGCGCCCACGATCTTCCTGGACATCGACGGGATGGTCGAGGCCAAGGTCGACCTGGTGCGGACCCACCTGTCGCAGGTGCTCGGCTGCGGCCTGGTGGACCTGCAGGCCGTCACCGCCCAGGCGCGGTTCCGGGGCTTCCAGGCACGCTGCCGCCACGCCGAGGCCTTCGAGGGCCATCGCTTCCTGTGGGAGCGAGCGCCGCGGCGGAGCGGGCACGCCGTGGAGGTCGGCGAGCGCGCCATGGAGGTCGGCGAGCACGCCCGGGAGGTCGCCGAGCCCGCCGCAGGCGAGGCCGGCACGGGTGCTGGGTGCGCACCGGGCG
>JAJZYI010000255.1 GCA_021798135.1 Actinomycetes bacterium
CGGTGCCGGCACGGGGCCGCGGGCGTGCGTCGTCCCTGGTGGTCCCGGTGGATGCGGGCCCCACGATCTATACTCCTGTCAGGCGCTCAGCCGGATCGGGCTCGTCGCCGCCCGCGGACGTGCAGGGGTGCGGGCGGCACGGGCGGAACGGAAGGATGCGGACCCGTGCTCGTCCTCAGCCGACGGACCCGTGACTCCATCATGATCGGTCACCAGATCGTGGTCACGGTGCTGTCGATCGGCAGGGACCAGGTCCGCCTGGGGATCGAGGCGCCGGCCGACGTGGAGGTGCACCGCGAGGAGGTGTACCGGTCCATCCAGCAGGCGAACCGCATGGCGGCCGCCTCGGGGGGCGACGTGTCCCAGCTCGCCGGCGTGGTGCGGCCGGCGCCGTCCGCTGCCGCGCCGGGCGCCGAGGGCGGCCGGGCCGGCGGCCCGGCGAACCGATCCGGCACCGAGGCGCCGGCAGGTCACGAGCCGGAGCGCTCGGGCTCGGCGACCAGCGGGACGGCCACGCCGTAGGACGAGCCGTGCTGGACCACCTGGGCGGCGGCCCGGGTGTGCCGGTTGATCACGAGCGGCCCGAGCAGGTTCACCTTGGGTGGCTCGGGCGGCACGGCGAGCGTCACGATCGTCAGGATCAGCGCGTCGTCGGCCTGGTGCAGCCCCAGGCGCTCGGCGGACTCCTCGTCCACGACGACCTGGTAGTCGGGGAAGACCACCCCGGGCGGCAGCACGGTGAACGACAGGTCCGGCTGGTCGGTCGACCGCATGCGGCAGAACGGCTCCAGGTCGGGGCCGAGCGGCTCCAGCACGAACCGGGTGGCGGCGGGGAAGCCGGGCAGCCCCGTGGCGAACGACAGCGTGGTGGCCTCACCGCCCGCGGTCTCGTCGGAGCCGAAGGCGGTGCTGCTGGTGTGGGTCTGGGTGATGGGCACCGTGGTCGTGTCTCCGTCTCGCTGCGATGTGGTCGATGGCCCGCCGGCGTCCGCGCTCAGCCGAGGAATTGTACGAGGGACGACTGCGACACCTGGGCGGTGGCCCACAGCGCCGCCTGGTAGGCGTTCTGTGCCTCGGTGAGCTGGGTCGCAGCCTTGGGCAGGTTGACGTCCTGCAGGTTGCCGAGCTCGGTCTGCAGCGCCTGCTGCGTGGTCGACGCCTGGGCCGAGAAGGCCTGCGCGTTCTGGTAGGCCGCGCCGAGGGTGGCCGCCGCGCCGGCGACCACGTTCGTGGCCTTCTGCAGGTTCGGCAGGTCGACGTTCATGACCTGCGTGAGGTTGCCGGCGTTCAGGTCGTTGACGATCGTCTGCAGCACGCCGACGGCGGGGCCGTTGGTGGTGGTGCCGGCGCCGCTGAGCAGGCCGCCGGCACCGGTGCCGAACACCGTCGTGCCGGCGACGGCGACGGTCACCTGCGTGCCCGGCGCCACGGTCCGCGTCGGCAGGGTGGCGTTGCCGAGGTAGGTGCCCGACGAGCTGTAGGCCTGGGTGGTCGCTCCCGTGCCGGCGAAGATCGCCTGGCCGTTGTAGGTGGTGTTGGCCAGGCCCAGCAGCTGCTGGAGCCCGGCGGCGACCTGGTGGGCGATGCCGCTGATGGCGGCGCCCTGGCCGGTCAGGGCCTGGCCCGACACGGACTCGACCGCCGAGGTGATCGACTGCAGGGTCGACATGACCTGGTTGAGGGTCCCGGTGCCCTGCTGCAGCCACCCCTGGGCGTCGCTGGCGTTGGACACGTACTGCTTCGCCCGGACCAGGCTGCTGTTCATGGTCATGACGTCGGCGGCCAGGGCCGGGTTGTCCGACGGCTGGTTCACGGTGAACCCGGTGGAGATCTGCTCCTGCAGCGCGGCCATCTGGCTCTGGTCGAGGTTGATGTTGGTGATGAGCTGCCCGGCGATGGTCTGCGGGGTGGGCACCAGGGCCGGTGCGCTGAGCGACGAGATGGTCATGGCGCCCCCCTCACACCGCCTGCAGCAGGGACTGGACCATCGTGTTGGTCACGCTCACCACCTGGGCGGCGGCCTGGTAGGCGTGCTGGTAGCTGAGCATCGCCACCATCTGCTGGTCGGTGTTGACCCCGGCGACCTCCTGCAGGTTCTGGGTGGCGGCGTTGGCCAGCGAGGTCTGGGAGGAGACCTGGGCGTTGACGCCCTGGACGTCGGTGCCGAGCCCCTGGATGAGCGACGTGTACGCCTGGTCCGGGCCCGTCGGGGACGTGCCCTGCTCGGCCAGGGACTGCGCCACGCTGGCGTCGTTGTTGGCCGAGCCGCTCACGCTGGACACGCCCAGGGTGCCCTGCGGGTTGGCGACCACCGAGGGGTTGACGGCGATGGTGGCGGCGGTGATGCCGGTGGTCGTGGCCCCGGCCCCGCTCGTCCCGCTCTTCACGAACAGCGGGTCGCCGGTCGTCCCCGCCGTCGTGGTGTAGCCCCCGGCGAGCTGGGTGTCCACGGTGGTGGCCAGGGCCTGGGCGACGCCGTCGAGGCTCTTCTGGTAGCCGGGGAGGTAGGAGTTGACGGCGTTCAGGTAGCCCGCCGCGGCGCCGGACGACACCTGGAGGGCGACGTTGTTGGCGGTGTTGACGACCGCCGTGGCCGTCCCCCCGCCCGTCGCCGGCACCGAGCCGACCTTCAGCGTGTCCACGGTGGCCCCCTGCACCAGCGTGCTGCCGCCGACGGTGACGGACATGGTGCCGTCGGGCTGGGTGGTCGCCGTCGCCCCGAGGTCGCTGGCCAGCTGGCCGGCGAGCTCGTTCTGCTGGTCGATGAGCGAGTTGGCCGAGCCACCGCCGCCGCGCACCGAGGCGATCTGCGTGTTGATCTGGGCGATCTGCGACAGCAGGTTGTTGTCGTTGGCGACGAGCGTGGAGAGCTGCGCCGAGGTGTCGCTCGCCGTCTGCGACAGCTGGGACGACGCCTGCTGCAGGCTGGTGGCGAGCCCCTGCGCCATGTTGACGACCTGCGTGTACGGCGCCTGGCTGCCGGGGTTCTGGGCGATGGCGTCCCATGCCGACCAGAAGTTCGCAAGCTGCGTCGAGATGCCCTGGCCGTTGGGCTCGGGGAACGTGGCCTGCGCCTGGCTCAGGACCTGCTGCAGGGCGGTGGCCTGGGCGAGGGACCCCTGGGCCTGCTGGTTGGCGGTCTGGGCGAGCTGGTCGGGGACCTGGGTGATCCCCACCACCCGGACGCCGGTGCCGACGCCGAGCAGGTCGCCGGGCGGGTTGGTGGTGAGCGCCGGCCGCTCGGCCACGTAGCCGGGCGTGTTGGCGTTCGCGAGGTTCTGCGCGACGGTGTCCATGCCCGCCTGCTGGGCGGCGAGCGCCGAGGCGGCGATGTCGAGGCTCAGGTTGCTCACGGCCGCCCCCTCACAGCCTCGCGTCGACGAGCACGGCGGTGCCCGGCTGCACCGTCGCGGCGTGCACCGGCGACCGGCGGCCGAGGTCCGGTCCGTAGCCCTGCTCCACGCCGAGCATGGCCAGCGCGTCCGTCGTGGCGGCCAGGTTGCGCGCCAGCAGGGCGCGGGTCCGCTGCGCGAGCTCCTCGACCTCGTGCAGCAGGTCGTGCAGGTTCCGCCGGTGGCTGCGCAGGACCTCGGCGGCGTCCGGCAGGGCGTCGGCCAGCGCCTCCAGGTTGGCGTCGGCCTGCAGGCCGGCCTCCGCCGCCAGCGCGCCGGCCTCCACCGCGCGCCGCTGCTCGACCGCGGCGAGCCGGGCCAGCGCCTCCTCGACGCCGGCCGTGGTGCGCGCCAGCCAGCGGTAGCGGCCGGACGCCACCATCAGCAGCTCGGCCTCGAGCCGGTAGGCGAGGTCCTCCAGCGCCTCACGCTGCTCCCACAGGCACGACGACAGCGCCTCGACACCCATGCGGAGGGTATCGGCGCGAGCGGTCACGGAATGTAGGACAACTTGCCGGGAGCGCCGGCGCCCCTCCCGGCTCGCCGTGCCGCGGCGTGCCCGGTGGCGCGCCTGGCCCTGCCCGGGCCCCGCCTGGCCCTGCCCGGGCCCCGCCTCACTGGAGCACGAACGTGCCGGTGAACAGCACGGCGGTGACCTGCTGGCCGCCGTCGACGGTGCCCAGGATCTTCTGCACCTTGGCGAGGATCGCGTGCTGCGCCTGGACGCGCCCGGCGGGGTTGAGGAGCTGCTGGTAGGTGTCCGAGCCGAGCACCTCGATCACCGCGTTCTCGATGGCGGGCTCCTCGGTGGCCAGCTTCTTCGTGTTCGCCGCCGTGGTGAGCTGCAGCGCGATGTTGGTCTGGACCATGTGGCCGTCGGCCGTCGAGACGGTGAACGGGCTGGTGGTCGGCAGCGGGTACACCTGGCCGAGGGGTGCGGGGTGCGCCGCGCTGTAGTGCGGCTTGATGAACTTCCCCTTCTCCTTGAAGCCGACCAGTGCCAGCACGACGACCAGGATGACGATCAGCTTGGTCTTCTTCTTCTTCTTGGGCTGCTCGCCGTCCTCGGCGGCAGCCTTGCCCTTCTTCCCCTTCTTGCCGGCGGCGGGGGCGGGGGCGGGAGCGGGTGCCGGCCGTGGCGCGACGCCGGGGAAGGCGGCGGGGTCGGCGGGGTTGGGCATCACGGTCATGGCTGCTGGTGTCCTGGTCCGAGGATGACGATGTCGATGCGCCGGTTCTTCGCCATGTTGGCCGGCGAGGTGTTCGGGACGACGGGGTGGGTCGAGCCGTAGCCCACGGCGGCCAGCCGGCTCTCGGCGATGCCGTCGACCTTGTACAGGCGGACCACCACGTTGACCGCCCGCTCGGCCGACAGCTCGGTGTTGGTGGTGTAGGGACCGCCGATGATCGGCTGGTCGTCGGTGAAGCCCTCCACGTCGACGACGTTGGTGTCGGTCTTGAGCACCCCGGCGATCGTGTCCACCACGGCGTTGCCGGTGGCGTTCAGGGTGGCCACGTCCGACGCGTAGAAGACGTGGTCGGACAGGACCTGCACGACCAGGCCCTGCTCGGTGACGGTGGTGGTGGCCGCCGCCTGCAGGCCCTTGGCCGCCAGCGCGTGGTTGATCTGCGCGGCGATGGTGGCGAGGGGCTGCTGGCCGGCGTTGGCGGCGGTGCCGGTCGCGGTGGTCGTGGTCGTCG
>JAJZYI010000256.1 GCA_021798135.1 Actinomycetes bacterium
CGGGACGGGCCCGTGCCGCTGGCCGAGGCCCTGGGCGCCGTGGCGAGCCGGCTGGGCCTGGGCCGGGGTGACGTGGTGGCCACCGTGTTCGCGCGGTGGCCGGAGCTGGTGGGCCCGGCGCTGGCCGCGCACACCCGTCCGCTGCGCCTGGCGAACGGGACGCTCCAGCTGGCGGTCGACCACCCGGCGTGGGCAACGGAGGTCCGCCGCATGGGGCCGCACCTGCTGCGGGTCCTGGCCGACGCGTGCGGTCCCGAGCAGGCCCCGCAGCGCCTGGAGGTCCAGGTCAGGAACCCTTCCTGACCAGCGTCGGCGGCGCCCGCCGGACCGCCGGGCCGGGGCCCGGCGCTGGTACAATCACGGGCGTAGGCACCTCGCGGCGGCGGGTCGGCTCCCGATCGGCGCGCGGCAGGTGCTGTCCCCGGAACCCGGAATTCGAAAGGGCGCGCTCGTGGCGCTGAACGTGGAGGCTGGCGCGGTCGCCGGGCAGTCGTCGTCCTACGACGCCAGCGACATCACGGTCCTCGAAGGGCTCGAGCCGGTCCGGACCCGGCCGGGCATGTACATCGGCTCGACGGGCCCCACCGGCCTGCACCACCTGGTGTGGGAGGTCGTCGACAACGCCGTGGACGAGGCCATGGCCGGCTACTGCACGCGCATCGACGTGACGCTCCTGGCCGACGGCGGCTGCCGGGTCGTGGACAACGGGCGCGGCATCCCCGTCGACCCGCACCCCCAGTACCCGGACAGGACGGCGGCCGAGCTGGTGCTCACCACCCTGCACGCCGGGGGCAAGTTCGGCGGTGCCGGCTACAAGGTCTCCGGCGGGCTGCACGGCGTCGGGGTGTCGGTGGTGAACGCCCTGTCGCGCCGCCTGGTGCTGGAGATCGACCGCGGCGGCCAGCACCACCGGCTGGAGTTCGCCGACGGGGGCCGCCAGCTCGGACCGCTCGAGGTGACGGGCCCCGCGCCGCGGGGCCGCACCGGGACCACGGTGTCGTTCTGGCCCGACCCCACCATCTTCGAGGAGGTGGAGTTCCGGGCCCAGACCATCACCGAGCGCCTGCAGATCATGGCGTTCCTCAACCGGGGCCTGGAGATCCGGTTCGCCGACGAGCGACCCGGGCGAGACGCCACCCCGGTCGTGCACCGCTACAACGGCGGCGTCGTGGACTACGTGCGCCACCTCAACCTCTCCAAGGAGGCGCTGTTCCGGCGGGTGTGCTCGTTCTCCCAGGCGGAGGACGACCAGGAGGTCGAGGTCGCCATGCAGTGGAACACCGGGTTCCACGAGTCGATCCACTCCTTCGCCAACGGCATCGCCACCATCGAGGGCGGCATGCACGAGGAGGGCTTCAAGACGGCCCTGACCGGTGTCGTCAACCGCTACGCCCGGGCCAAGGGAACGCTCAAGGAGAAGGACGCCAACCTCACGGGCGAGGACATCCGCGAGGGCCTGACCGCCATCGTGTCGGTCCGCCTGCGCGAGCCGCAGTTCGAGGGCCAGACCAAGGGCAAGCTGGGCAACGTCTCCGTCCGCTCCCTGGTGCAGCGGGTCACCAACGACAAGCTCGCCGAGTGGCTCGAGGAGAACCCCCGCGAGGCCGGCCAGGTCGTGCAGAAGGCGATGCTCGCCGCCCGGGCCCGGGTGGCGGCCCGCGCCGCGCGCGACCTCACCCGCCGCAAGTCGGCGCTGGGCGGCGCCGGCCTCCCTGGCAAGCTGGTGGACTGCTCCTCGCGCGACCCGCGCGAGAGCGAGCTGTTCATCGTGGAGGGCAACTCGGCGGGCGGATCGGCCAAGGAGGCGCGCAGCCCGAGGACACAGGCCATCCTGCCCATCCGCGGCAAGATCCTGAACGTCGAGCGTGCCCGGGTCGACAAGATGCTGAAGAACGCCGAGATCCAGGCGCTCATCGCCGCCATCGGCGCCGGCCTGGCCGAGGACTTCGACCTCGACAAGATCCGCTACCACAAGGTGATCCTGCTGGCCGACGCGGACGTCGACGGGTCGCACATCCGCACCCTGCTGCTCACGTTCTTCTTCCGCCAGATGAAGCCGCTCGTCGAGAACGGGTTCGTGTACGTGGCGCAGCCGCCGCTGTACTCCACCCTCGTCGGCAAGGAGAAGGTCTACCTGCGCGACGACGCGGCCAAGGCGGCGTTCCTGGCCGAGCACCCCCAGCACAGGCACGAGTTCAACCGGCTGAAGGGCCTGGGGGAGATGGACTTCCACGAGCTGCGCGACACCACCATGGACCCGGCGCGGCGCTCGCTGCTGCGGGTGAACGTGGAGCAGGCCGCGCTCGCCGACGACGTGTGCTCGGTGCTCATGGGCGACGACGTGGCGCAGCGCCGGCACTTCATCACCCACAACGCCAAGGACGTCCGCTTCCTCGACATCTGACGGGCCCGGCCGGACCCGGCGCGCCGCCCGCCCGGGCGCCGCCGGTGCCGGGCTCGCCGCACGCGACACGAAGGGAACCGCAGCACATGCCGAACGACGGTGGCCGCGACGACGGGACGGGGGTCGCGGACGCGCCCGCAGCCGGCGGGGCGATCGAGCCCATCGAGATCCAGGACGAGATGGAGCGCTCCTTCCTGGAGTACTCCATGTCGGTCATCGTGTCGCGGGCCCTGCCCGACGTCCGCGACGGGCTGAAGCCGGTGCACCGGCGGATCCTCTACTCGATGTACGAGCAGAACCTGCGGCCGGACCGTCCCCACGCCAAGTGCGCCAAGGCCGTCGGGGAGGTGATGGGCAACTTCCACCCCCACGGTGACAGCGCCATCTACGACGCCCTGGCCCGCATGGCGCAGGACTTCAGCCTCCGGCACCCGCTCATCGACGGGCACGGCAACTTCGGCGGCCGGGGCCCCGAGGAGGGCCCGGCCGCCATGCGCTACACCGAGTGCAGGCTCGCGCCGATCGCCATGGAGCTGCTGGCGGGGATCGACGAGGAGACCGTCGACTTCGTGGCCAACTACGACGGCTCCACCGAGGAGCCGACGGTGCTGCCGGCGCGCTTCCCCAACCTCCTCGTCAACGGGTCCCAGGGCATCGCCGTGGGCATGGCCACCAACATCCCGCCCCACAACCTGGGCGAGGTCGTCGACGCGGTGCTCCACCACCTCGACCACCCCGACGCCACCCCCGACGAGCTGCTGCGCTTCGTCCACGGGCCGGACTTCCCCACGGGAGCGCTCATCCTCGGCCGCCAGGGCATCCTCGACGCGGCACGCACCGGCAAGGGCTCGGTGAAGATGCGGGCCGTCGCCGAGATCGAGGAGCACCGCGGCACCCAGCGCATCGTGGTCACCGACATCCCGTTCCAGACCTCGATCGAGGTGATCGAGCAGAAGATCGGCGACCTGGTCAACAACGGGACGCTCGACGGCATCGCCACCACCCAGAACGACTCGGCCGGCAAGCAGCCCCGGCTCGTCATCGGCCTGAAGCGGGACGCGAACGCCAACGTGGTGCTGAACAACCTGTTCAAGCACACGCCGATGCAGACGACCTTCCCGGTGAACATGGTGGCGCTGGTCGACGGCGTCCCGCGCACGCTGAACCTGGCCCAGATGATCGGCTACTACGTCGACCACCAGGTCGACGTGGTGACGCGGCGCTCCCAGTTCCGCCTGGCGAAGGCGGAGCGCCGCGCCCACATCGTCGAGGGCCTGCTGCGGGCCATCGACATGCTCGACGCGGTCATCGCGGCCATCCGCGCCTCCGAGGACCGGGCGGCGGCGCGCGCCGCGCTCACGGCCGAGCCCTTCTCGTTCAGCGAGGAGCAGGCCGAGCACATCCTCGACATGACGCTGGCCCGGCTCACCCGGCTGGGCCGCACCAACCTGGAGGAGGAGCTGGCCGAGCTCCGGGCCACCATCGCCGAACTGCAGGCGATCCTGGGCGACCCGGCCCGGCTGCGGGCGGTGATCGGCGACGAGCTGCGCGACGTCCGCGCCCGGTTCGCCAACGACCGGCGCACCGTGATCACCCACGACCCCGGCGAGCTCGGGGTGGAGGACCTGATCAGCGACGAGGAGCTCGTGGTCACCATGACCCGGGCCGGCTACGTCAAGGCGGTCGCCGCCGACGCCTTCCGCACCCAGGGCCGCGGCGGGCGGGGCGTGCAGGGCGCCAAGCTGAAGGAGGAGGACCTCGTCGCCCAGGTGGTCCACACCACGGCGCACAGCCATCTGCTGCTGTTCTCCAACCGCGGCCGGGTGTACCGGCTCCGGGCGCACGAGATCCCGGTCAAGGAGCGCACGGCGCGCGGCACCCCGGTGGTGAACCTGCTGCCGCTCGCGCCCGACGAGACCGTCCAGGCCATCATCAGCACGCGCGAGCTCGACCCGGACCGGTTCCTGCTGTTCTGCACCCGCCAGGGCCAGGTGAAGAAGACGGCGCTGGCGGAGTACGACAAGTCCAGGCGCGAGGGCTTCATCGCCATCGCGCTGCGCGACGGCGACGAGCTGGTCCGGGTGGTGCCGACCGCCGGCGACGACGACATCCTGGTGGTCAGCCAGGCCGGCATGGGCATCCGGTTCGCCGAGGCCGACGTGCGGGCCATGGGCCGCGACGCCGCCGGGGTGCGGGGCATGCGCCTGCGCGCGGGCGACGCCGTGGTGTCGTGCGACGTCGTGCAGCCCGACAAGGACGTGCTCATCGTCACCGACGCCGGCTTCGGCAAGCGCACCAAGACCGACCACTTCGGCCGGCAGGGGCGCGGCGGGCAGGGGGTGCGGGCCATCAAGCTGACCGCCCGGCGCGGCCAGGTGGTGGCCGCCTTCATGGCCGGCCTGGACGACGAGATCCTGCTCGTCTCCTCCGGCGGCGTCGTCATCCGCACCGCCGTGCGCGAGATCGCCGCCCAGGGCCGCGACGCGACCGGGGTCCGGCTCATGAGCCTCGACGACGACCACCAGGTGGCCGCCGTGGCCGCCATGGTCGGCGACGAGGGCGAGGACTGAGCCACGCGACGCGTGACGCCGGCGACCGCGCCGCAGCCCCTCCCGGGACCCGCGCGGCGCGCGGGAGGCGGCCGGCGGAGGCTCGCGGTCGCGGCCCGGGGGCCAGGACCGC
>JAJZYI010000257.1 GCA_021798135.1 Actinomycetes bacterium
CGCGGCACGGCCGACGGGGCGGCCCGGCGGCGCCCGACCGTGGCACGGCGCGCGGCGCAGGCGATGAACACGGCCTCGTACACGAGCCGCACGGCCACGTAGTCCACGAGGTGGAGCGCCGGGCCCGGGTGGCCGGCCGGGGCCCACTGCGTCCGCCACTTCGCATGGCCGGCCCATCCGGGCAGGCGGGCGAGCTGGCCGGCCAGCTCGGCGACACGGCGCTCGGCCGGCACCCCCAGGGCATCGAGCGCCACCGCGACGGCGTCGTCGGGCCGGTCCCCGAACCGCGTCAGCCGGGCAGCTCCCTCGCGACCGGCGATCCGCCGGGCCGAAGGGTCGTCGGCGACGGCAGCGCGCCACGCCGGGTACAGCCCCCCGCCGGGTGGCGCCACCACCGCGCCGCCGACGTAGGCCGCGCACCAGGTGGCGACCTGGCTGTCGACGGCGGCGGCAACGGCGGTGCCGTGCGCGAGGTCGTGCCGTTCCGCCGCGGTCGGGCGCGCGCCGGCCACCGCGGCGCGCGGCACGCCCGGCGGCGTGCCACCGGGTGCCGCCAGGGCTGCGTCGAGGTCGGCGGCGGAGATCCGCCCCTCGGCCCAGGCCGCGTGGACCAGGGCGTCGCCGGGGCGCCCTGCCGCCCCGTACAGGGCCCTGGCTTCGGCCACGGCGCTCTCGAACGACAGGTCGCGCAGGTCCCACAGCGGGTTGACGGCGACCGCGGTCGACAGGGGCCACAGCGGCGAGATCGCCCGGGCCGCCTCCCGGATGTCGGCGAGCAGGCCGCGCTGACCGGAGCCCGCCGTGCCGCTGGGCCCGGCGGCAGCGGTGATGCCGGCGCTGCCCGCGGCACCGGTGGGGCCGGCGCTGCCCGTCGGGCCGGTGGGGCCGGCGCCGCCCGTCGGGCCGGTGGCGGCGATGTCGCAGGTGGCGAACAGGGGACCCGTCATGCTGCGCGCTCCACGTCACCGGCGGCCGGCGCCCCGGCTGCGGGCGCCGCCGCAGCACCCGACCACGCTGCGGGCTGCGGGCGGGTCACCGCCGTCGCCGGCAGGGCACCGGCGTGGAGCAGGGCCGCCGTCACCCGCCGCTGCAGGCCGGGGTGCAGGCCGAGCGCTCGGGGCGCGAGCGCCGCGACGGGCACGGCCAGCAGCAGCCAGGGCGTGATGACGCCCCCGCCGGCAGCCGGCACGGCACCGGCCACCCAGGACCCGAAGGCCCCGAGGAGGAGCCCGTACGCGGCGCCGGCGACGGCGAGCAGGACGCCGGCGGACGCGACGTGGCGAGCCGAGCGGGGTCGCGCCGGCCACCACGACCACGCCGCCGCCGCCGGTGCTGCTGCCACGAACACCAGGAGCACCGGGCCGCCGCGGTGGGCCAGAGCACCGGGCGCGGCCGCCACCACGCCGGCGGCGACGGCCGCGGCAGCCCCGGCGGCCAGCACCCGGCCCGCCGTAGCCTTCCGCGTGGTGGCGGGCCGGGGCAGGGCAACGGCGGCGCCCTGCCGCTGGACCTGCGAGCCGGACCCCAGGAAGAGCGTGGCCTTGTACAGCGCGTGACCGGCCAGGTGGACCACGGCGGCGACGTAGGCGCCGACCGCGCACTCGGCGATCATGAAGGCCATCTGGCCGACCGTCGAGAAGACCAGGTGGCCCTTCACGTCGGTCCGGCGGGCCATGGCGGCGACCGCGAACGGCACGGTGAGCACGGCGACGCCGAAGGCCGCCACCATGGCGGGCCGCGAGGCACCGGTCAGCGCCCCGAGCCGGACGAGGAGGATGCCGGCGCCGTTCACCACGCCGGCATGCAGGAGCGCCGACACCGGGGTGGGAGCCGACACGGTGCCGGGGAGCCAGCGCCCCATCGGCCCCTGGCCCGAACGAGTCAGCGCCGCGACGACGGCCAGGACGGCGACAGGCAGGGCGAGCGCCCCCAGTCCCGCCGCACCAGGCCCGTTCGGCGCCGGCCCGGCCAGCTGCAGGTTGCCGGCCTTCGTCCACACCAGGGCCAGGGCGACGACGAGCCCGAGGTCGCCGGCGGCGAAGGTGACGAGCGTCCGGCGCGCGCACGCCCGGGCGCCCGGCAGGTCCGGGCGGTACCCGACGACGGCGACGAAGCCGGCGCCGGCGGCGACCCAGGCGCCGACCAGGATCGCCATCGTCGTCGCCATGCTGACGACGGCCATGGCGAGGACCACCAGGCTGGTCAGCGAGGCGAACCGGTACGAGCGGCGATCGGCCGCCAGATAGCGGGCCGCGAAGCTCTGCACCAGCGCGCCCACGCCGCAGACCAGGACGAGCAGCGAGACGGTGAGCGGATCGGCCCACAGGCCCTCGAGCGCGCCTGGCGCCCCGGCTCGCCAGCCGACGCCGAACGGTCCCGCCACGCCGACGACGACGGCGCTGACCGCGGCGAGGCCCGTGGCGGCCCACGCCGTGACCGCACCGGCGCGCGCCCGGTGCCGGCGCGCGCCCGCCACGGTGACAGCAGCACCGAGCACCAGGGCGCCAAGCGTCCCGGCGAGGGCGACCCCGCCTACCCAAGCGGCGGCCGCGGAGGTTCCGGCACCGGCGGTCACGGGGCCACCGCCTCGGGAGCGGCCGGCACGCCGATCAGGAGCGCTCTTGGATTCGCGAAGTTCATATCGTGATTTCTACACCATTATGGTGCATCCGGCAAGGCTGCGGCACCCACCATGGGCGTTGCGTATTTCACGAAAGCCAGTACGATGAGCGTCGTGGCCGAGCCCGACGGCAACAGTGGGAAGGCGGCGCGACCCGGCTGGACGTTCCTGAGCAACCACGGTCACGTGCTGGTCTGCATCGCCGGCGACCCGGGCATCCGGGGACGGGACATCGCCGCCAGGGTCGGCATCACCGAGCGAGCGGCGCAGGCGATCGTCGCCGACCTCGTCGAGGACGGGTACGTCACGCGCACCCGGATCGGCCGGCGGAACCACTACGAGGTCAACCCCGATCTGCCCCTGCGGCACCCGGTCGAGCAGCCGCACAGCGTCGGCGAGCTCCTCCGCCTGGTCGCCGGCCGGCCCGGGCGCGCCCGGCGCAGCGCGGCGAGCTGACCCCCGGGGCCGGCTGGCTCGAGGTCGCCACGCCGGTTCGCCACACGGGGTCGCCACGCCGGTTCGCCACGCCGGGTCACTACGCCGGTTCGGCACACGGTGTCGCCACACCGGTTCGCCACACGGGGTCGCCACGCCGGTTCGCCACGCCGGGTCACTACGCCGGTTCGGCACACCGGTTCGCCACGCCGGTTCGCCACACGGGTTCGCTGGCAGGTGACCGCCGGCGGACCTGCAGCGGCGGACCTGCCGCGGCGCGCCGGAGCGCAGCGCGCCAGCAGCCCGCCGAACGCCCCGTGGGCCCACAGACCCGTCTCCCCGGTCCACGAACCGTGAATTCTCGTTCGTGCACGTCGCCGCGGGCGCAGGAACCGAAGGGACCCGGGCGCGCCCGGCGGCCGCGGCCGCACCGCCGCGCGCGCCGTCCACCGGGACCAGCCGTCCTAGCATGGTGAGGTGGGTCGGCCGACGGCGACGTGGCAACTGACGAGCGGGCCGGTCGCCCCAGGCGCAGCAGCAGCGATCGGCGGCGGTGGAGTGGCATCTTGGGCCCGCCGTCGCGTGGCGCCGTTGCTCGCCACGGCGCTGGTGCTCGCCACGGCGTTCGGCTTCTCGCTGTGGTGGAACCTCCGGATCGACCACAGCTCCGTCTGGTACGAGCCCGCCGACCTGTGGCGGACCATGCTCGCGGCGGTCCGCCTCGACCACGGCCAGCTCTCGCAGCTCTACACCAACGGGACCAACCTGGTGTCGTTCCCCGGGGCGGCGGTCATCCTGGCGCCGGCAGCCGCGCTCATCTCCGCGCTCCACCTGCCCCTCGGCCCGCCGATCGGGACGGTCACCGACACCGGCGCCTGGCTGATCGCCCTGCCGTACACCGTCCTGGTGTCGTGCTCGGTGCTGTTCGCCGCCGACCGCCTGGCGGAGCGGATGGGCGTGGGGACCGGCAAGCGCCTGGCGCTCGCCGCGGCGGGGGGCGTCGCCCTCTGGAACGTCGTCCCCTACTGGGGCCATCCCGAGGACTGCGTGGCCGTCGCCCTGCTCCTCTTCGGCGTGAACGCCGCCGCCGCCGGCCGGCCGTGGCGCGCCGCGTGGCTGGTCGGCTTCGGGCTGGCGGTGCAGCCCCTGGTGATGCTGGCCGTGCCGGTCCTCGCCGTGGTGTCGGGACGGCGGCAGATCGTCGGCTGGCTGGTGCGTGCCGCCGTGCCGCCGGCGCTGGCCGTGGGCGCCGCCCTGGCCGCCAACTGGTCCGGCACCTGGTACCAGGTGGTGGACCAGCCGAACTGGCCGTTCATCGACCGGCCCACGCCCTGGATCTCGCTCGCCCCCCACCTGACGGCGCAGACCGTCGCGGCCGGGCCGGGCCGCAGCATCGCCGTCGTGCTGGCCGTGGTGGCGTGCTGGCCGGCGTGGCGCGCGTGGCGACGCGCCGGCGGCGATCGTGCCGGCGACGCCGGGGCCGGAGCCGCCGCCGGGGCCGGGGCCTGGAGCGGGAGCGGGAGTGGGAGCGGGAGCGGGAGCGGGAGCGGGAGCGGGAGCGGGAGCGGATGGTACGAGCGGCCCGGCGGCGGCACCGGCCAGGGCGCGATCCGGGCGCTGCCAGCGGCAGCGGCCGCGTGGCCGGCGGAGGCCCTGGCCGCCGTCGTCTGGTGGGTAGCGGTCGTCCTGGCCCTGCGCTGCGCCTTCGAGTCCGTCATGGTCTCGTACTACATCTGGCCCGGCATCGCGGTCGGCGTGGTAGCGGCCGTCACGTCGTGGTGGCGGCTCGTCCCGGCAGGAGCGCTCGGCATCGGGCTCACCGCCTTCTGCAACGTGTGGTGGCACGGCGAGTGGGCGTGGTGGTCGGTGATCGTCGTGACCTTGGCGCTGCTGCTCGCCGCTGCGCACCCGGCAGCCGACCGGCGGCGGCAGCCGGCCGCCGCCGGCGGGCACGGTGCGGGTGCGGGCGCAGGCGGCCTCGCGTGGCCCGTCGCCGT
>JAJZYI010000258.1 GCA_021798135.1 Actinomycetes bacterium
GCGCGGCGGGGCGCGGCCGGCCCGCCGGGGCGCCGGTCCGCCTGGCCACGCGCCGGTCGCCGCTGGCCCGCTGGCAGGCCGAGCGGGTGGCGGAGCTGCTCCGCTCGCTCGGCGACGCGCCGCCCGTCGAGATCGTGCCGGTCGAGACGACCGGCGACCGCCTGGCGACGGTGTCGCTGGCTGCGCTGGGCGGGCAGGGCGTCTTCGTCACCGAGGTCCAGGACGCCGTCCGCCGGGGTGCGGCGGACCTGGCCGTCCACTCCGCCAAGGACCTGCCCGCGGCGACGCCGGAGGGGCTGGTGGTGGCGGCCGTGCCCGAGCGCGCCGACCCGCGCGACGTGCTGGTCGGCGGCGAGCTGCGGAGGCTCCGGCCCGGAGCGCTCGTGGCGACGGGCTCGCCGCGCCGGCGCTCCCAGCTGGCTGCTGCCCGCCCGGACCTGCGCTTCGCCGACCTGCGCGGCAACATCGGCACCCGGCTCGGCCGCGTGGGCGAGGTCGACGCCGTGGTGGTGGCCGCCGCCGCGCTCGAGCGGCTCGGCATGGCCGGTCGCGCCACCGAGGTGCTCGCCCCGTCCGTGGTGCTGCCCCAGGTCGCCCAGGGGGCGCTGGCCGTCGAGTGCCGCCGGGACGACCAGGCCCTGCGCGACCTGCTGGCGCGCATCGAGGACCCGGCCGCCCGCCGCGCCGTCGACGCCGAGCGGGCGTTCCTGGCCGCTGCCGGCGGCGGGTGCCGCGCCCCGCTGGGCGCGCTGGCACGCGGCGGCCCCGACGGCCCCCTCACCCTGCAGGCCATGGTGGCGAGCCACGACGGTCACGTGGTCCTTCGCTGCACCGTCACCGGCACGGATCCCGCTGCGCTGGGGCGCGCCGCCCTGGACGACCTGGTGGAGCGGCGCGGGGCGGCGCTGGTGCTCGGTCCCGGCGACTGGCGCTGACGACGTGACCGTCCACCTCGTCGGCGCCGGACCGGGTGATCCGGGGCTCATCACCGTCAGGGGAGCGGAGCTGCTGGCGCGCGCCGACGTCGTCGTGCACGACCGGCTCGTGACCCCTGCGCTGCTCGACCTCGTGCCGCCCTCGGCGCTCGTCGTCGACGTCGGCAAGGGACCGGGCATCGCCCGCCGGCAGCAGGAGATCACCGAGCTGCTCGTCGAGCACGGCCGTCGGGGCGCGACGGTGGTGCGCCTGAAGGGGGGCGACCCGTTCGTGTTCGGTCGCGGCGGCGAGGAGGTCGAGGCGCTCGTGGCCGCCGGCGTGCCCGTCGAGGTCGTGCCCGGGGTGTCCGCCGCCATCGCCGCGCCCGCCGCCGCGGGCGTGCCGGTGACCCACCGGGGCCTGTCGACGTCGGTGACGGTGGTCACGGGCCACGGGGGCGGCGACGGCGACGGCGACGTCGACTGGCCCTCGCTGGCTGCGGCGGGCGGCACCCTGGTGGTGCTGATGGGTGTGGAGACGCGGGCGTCGGTCGCCCGGGCGCTCGTCGCCGGCGGTCGCGATCCCGGCACGCCGGTCGCCGTCGTGCAGTGGGGGACGACAGGCCGGCAGCGCACCGTGCGGACCACGCTCGCAGCGCTCGACCGGGTGGACGTCGCCGCCCCGTCGGCGATCGTCGTCGGCCCGGTGGCGGCGCTCGCCCTCGGGTCGATCGAGGGGCGCCCGCTGCACGGCATGACCGTGGTGGTGACGCGACCCCGGACCGCGCCGGCCGCACTGCCGGCCGCCCTGGCCGCCGCCGGAGCGTCCGTCGTGCCGCTGCCGGTGACGGAGGTGGTCGGTCCCGCCGACGGCGGGGCGGCCCTGCGCGGCGCGGTCGCCACCATCGGGCGCTACCGGTGGGTGGCGTTCACGTCGGCGAACGCCGTCGCCCCGGTGCTCGACCTGCTGCGCGACGCCCGGGACCTCGCCGGCGTCCGGGTCGCCGCCGTCGGGCCGGCCACGGCGGCGGCCCTGGCCGAGCGGAACATCGTCGCCGACCTGGTGGCGGCCGGCGACGCGTCGGGCACCGGGCTCGCCGCGGCGATGCCGCCACCCGGACCGGACGCGCCCGCCGACGCACCCGCACCCGGTGGGGACGCTCCCGGCGCCGTGCCCCCGCCGGCCGCGGGGGCCGTCGGCGCCGCCGGCGTGGCCCGGGTGCTCTTCCCCCGGGCGGCGGGCGCCCGCCGGGAGCTGCCGGAGGCGCTGGCGGCCAAGGGGTGGCTGGTCGACGAGGTCGAGGCGTACCGCACGGTGGCGGTGCCGGCCGAGGAGCTGCCCCCGGCGGCGCTGGCGGCGGCGCGGGAGGCGACCGTCGTCGTGCTGGCCGCTCCCTCGGCCGTGGCGGCGACGGTTGCCGTCCTGGGGCCGGCGTGCCCGCCGGCGGCGTGCATCGGTCGCACCACGGCCGACGCGGCGCGCCGGGCCGGCCTGGCGGTGGTGGCGGTGGCGGCGAGCCCCACACCCGACGCGCTGGTCGCGGCGCTCGCCGACTGGTGGGGTGGCCGCCGTGGCGACGCTTCGCCGTAGGCTCGGCCCGTGGAGCTCGCAGATCCCCCGCCCCTGACACCGGCGCCCACCCGCCGACCCCGTCGGCTGCGGCGCACCCCGGCCATGCGACGCCTGGTGGCCGAGACGAGCCTGGCCGTCGACGACCTGCTCGCCCCGGTGTTCGTCCGCGAGGGGATCGACGCCCCCGTCCCCATCGCCTCGCTGCCCGGCCACGTCCAGCACACCCGGGCCTCGCTGGTGGCGGAGGCGCGCCGCCTCGCCGGCCTCGGCGTCCCCGGCGTCGTGCTGTTCGGGGTGCCGGCCGCCAAGGACCCCGAGGGGTCCGGGGCGTGGGACCCCGACGGGATCGTCCAGGTCGCCCTGGCCGAGCTCCGGGCGGCGCTCGGCGAGCGCATGGTCCTCGTGGCGGACCTGTGCCTCGACGAGTACACGGACCACGGCCACTGCGGCGTGCTCGACCCGTCCGGGGCCGTCGACAACGACGCCACGCTCGAGCGCTACGCGCGGGTGGCGGTGGCCCAGGCTCGTGCCGGCGCCGACGTCGTCGCTCCCAGCGGCATGATGGACGGCCAGGTGGCGGCGGTGCGCGCGGCGCTCGACGCCACGGGGCACGAGCAGGTGGCCGTCCTCGCCTACGCGGCCAAGTACGCGTCGGCCCTGTACGGGCCGTTCCGTGACGCCGTGGGGGTCGAGATCGCGTGTGGCGACCGGCGCGGCTACCAGCAGGACCCGGCCAACCGGCGCGAGGCTCGCGTGGAGGTCGCGCTCGACGTGGCGGAGGGCGCCGACATGGTCATGGTCAAGCCCGCCCTGGCCTACCTGGACGTGCTGGCCGACACGGCCGCCGCCGTCGACGTCCCGGTGGCCGCCTACCACGTGAGCGGCGAGTACGCGATGGTGAAGGCCGCGGCGGAGCGGGGCTGGCTCGACGGCGACGCCGTGCTGCTCGAGCACCTCACGTCGGTAAAGCGGGCGGGCGCCCGGATGATCCTGACCTACGCGGCGGCCGAGGTCGCCGAGGCGGTGCACGGGTGAGCGCCGGCGCGTCGGGCGGACCTGGCGCCGGCGGTCCCGGCGGCGGGGGTGCGGCCGGCGCCGCGGGTGGCAACGCCGCGTGGTTCCACCGGGCCCGCCGGGTGATCCCGGGCGGGGTCGACTCCCCGGTGCGCTCCTTCGCCGCCGTCGGCGGCACGCCCTACACCGTGGCCCGTGGCCAGGGGGCGTACGTCTGGGACGTCGAGGGCCGTCGCTACCTGGACCTGGTCCAGTCCTACGGGGCCGTGCTCCTCGGGCATGCCCACCCCGCGGTGACCGAGGCGGTCCTGCGGGCCGCCCGCGACGGCACGACGTTCGGAGCGCCCAGCCGCGGCGAGGTGCTGCTGGCCGAGGCCATCTGCGACCGGGTGCCGGGCTGCGAGCAGGTGCGGCTCGTGTCGTCGGGCACCGAGGCGACGATGAGCGCCGTGCGGGTCGCCCGTGGCGCCACGGGACGCGACCGGGTCGTCAAGTTCGACGGCTGCTACCACGGCCATGCCGACGCCCTCCTGGCGGGCGGCGGCAGCGGGGTGGCGACGCTGGGCCTCCCCGGGTCGGCCGGGGTGCCGGCGGGCGCGGTGGCCGACACGGTGGTCGTCCCCTACAACCAGGTCCCCGAGATCGACGACCGGGTCGCGTGCGTGATCGTGGAGCCCGTGGCCGCCAACATGGGCCTGGTGCCGCCGGCGCCCGGCTTCCTCCAGGGCCTGCGCCGCGCCTGCGACGACGCCGGCGTGCTCCTCGTCTTCGACGAGGTCATCACCGGGTTCCGGGTCGGCCCCGGCGGCGCGTCGGCGCTGACGGGCGTGCGGCCGGACCTGTGGTGCTTCGGCAAGGTGATCGGTGGCGGCCTGCCGGTCGGGGCGTTCGGAGGCCGGCGCGACGTGCTCGGCGTGCTCGCGCCCGACGGCCCCGTCTACCAGGCCGGGACCCTGTCGGGGAACCCGCTGGCCACCGCGGCCGGGCTGGCCGTCCTCGAGCACGTGGCCCCGGCGGACCACCGCGACCTGGCGGACCGGGTCGCGGCCTTCGCCGCGGACCTGGCGGCTGCCATCGGCGGCGCGGGGCTCGACGTCCAGGTCCCGGTGGTGGGGCCACTGGTCGGCCTGTTCTTCGCGCCCGAGCCGGTGGGGGACCACCGGCAGGCGCGCGCCTCGGCCGCTTCGGGAACCTACGCGCGCTTCTTCGCCGCCATGCTCCGCAGGCAGGTCGCCCTGGCGCCGGGGCCGTACGAGGCGCTGTTCCCCGGTCTCGCGCACGGGCGCCACGAGCTCGACGAGGTCGTCGCCGCCGCCGGCGACGCCGCTGCGGAGGTGGCGGCGGTCGGCGCAGGCCGCGGCCCCGCTGCGGCTGGCTGACGCGCCAGCCGGCGTCCCCGTCCCGCAGCCGGCCAGTACCATGCGGCCATGACCGCCGCTGGTGATCCTCCGGGCGCGTCCACCGGCCGGGGCGGTGCAGCCCTGGAGCCCGGCGGCGAGCCGCCGGCCGAGGGGACCCGGGGCCCCGGGAGCCCGACG
>JAJZYI010000259.1 GCA_021798135.1 Actinomycetes bacterium
CCGGCTGGTGTTCTTCGCCAACGCCTCCACCGGCCGGGGTAACGTCCTCTACCGGCGCTACGACGGCCACTACGGGCTCATCACCCCCGACTAGGCAGACGGCCCGGTCCGCCGACCGGGTACCGCTGGCCGGGCACCGCTGGCCGGGCCCGACGGGCCGCTCACCGCCGACCGGGTACCGCTGGCCGGGTACCGCTGGCCGGGTACCGCTGGCCGGGCCCGACGGGCCGCTCACCGCCGACCGGGTGCCGCCGGCCGGCAAGCCCAGGTCGGGCACGACCAGCCCGCCGCCCCCGACCAGGATGGCCCGCCCCGGGTGGCCGCCGGGTGCGCCGTGCTTGTCGCCGGCCCGGGGACCGGGGCACCATCGGGCCGGGGCCACCCGGCCGAGCCGGGCTCGCCGAGAGCCCCACGAGGAGGGTGACCAGTGAGCGACCGGACGACCGCCGTCGGTGCGTGGACCGTGGACGTGGTGGAGGGGAGCCCGGCGTCCGTGGGCGCGCTCGACGTTCGCCGTCTCCTCCCCCGGCGGGCGCGTCGCGCCGTCGGGGCATGGTGCTTCGCGGACGTGCTGGGGCCCGCCGCCGTCACCGCGACGAGCGGGGTCGACATCGGGCCTCACCCCCACGTCGGCCTGCACACCGTCACGTGGCTGGTGGCGGGGGAGGTGCTGCACCGCGACTCGCTCGGCTCGGAGCAGGTCGTCAGGCCCGGCCAGCTCAACCTGATGACCGCGGGGGCAGGCGTGTCGCACAGCGAGGAGGCGACCGGCACCTACCGGGGGGTGCTGCACGGGGTGCAGCTGTGGGTGGCGCAGCCCGATGCCACCCGGAACGGGCCGCCGGCGTTCGAGCACCACGCCGCGCTCCCCCGGGTGAGCGTCGACGGCGCGGCTGCGACGGTGCTGGTCGGCGAGCTCGGGGGGGAGCGCTCGCCGGCGCGTGCCGACACGCCGCTGGTGGGTGCCGAGGTTCGCCTGTCGCCCGGGCCTGCCCGCCTGCCGCTGCGCCCGTCGTTCGAGCACGCCGTGGTGGCGCTGGACGGGCCCGTCTCCGTCGACGGCGCCGACGTGCCGCCCGGTGCCATGGCCTACCTGCCTCCCGGGCGCCACTCGGTCGCCGTGCGCGCTGGCGAGGGCGTCCGGGCGATGCTGCTCGGAGGCGAGCCGTTCCCCGAGCCCCTCGTCATGTGGTGGAACTTCGTCGGCCGCAGCCGCGCCGAGCTGGCCGCCGCCGGCCGCCAGTGGAACGCCGGCGACGCCCGCTTCGGGGCGGTCGCGTCGCCGCTCGAGCGCATCGAGGCGCCGAGCCCGTCCTGGCCGGCGGTCCCCTGATGGGCAGCGGAGCGCCGGGGGCGGGCGGCGCCGGCGGACCGGTGGTCGCGGACGGGCCCACCCGGCTCGGGTCGGGCGGCGCCAGCGGACCGGTGGCCGCGGACGGGCCCAGCCGGCTCGGGTCGGGGGGGACCGGGCGTGTGCGGTGGTTGCTGTGCGACTACGGGCAGGTGCTGTGCCGGGCACCGTCGCCGGCCGAGCGTGACCGGCTGGCCGGTCTGGCCGGGCGCGACGGGCCCTCGTTCTGGAGGGACTACTGGGAGCACCGGCCCGCCTACGACCGGGCCGACCTGACGGCGGCGGCGTACTGGGCCGAGGTGCTCGGTGCCGCGCCCTCGCCGAGCCTGCTCGCCGACCTGGTCGCCGCCGACACCGCGAGCTGGCTGCACCCCGACGGCGCCGCCCTCGCGGCGGCGGCACGCGTGGCGGCCGCCGGCGTCCGCCTGGCCATCCTGTCCAACGCCCCGCGGGAGGTCGGCTCGGCGATCGACGCGCAGCCGTGGCTTGGGGCGTTCTCGCCGCGGCTGTTCAGCTACCAGCTCGGAGCGGTGAAGCCCGAGCCCGAGATCTACGAGGCCGCCGTGCGCGCCCTGGGCGCCGATCCGTCCGAGATCGCCTTCCTCGACGACCGACCGGCCAACGTCGAGGGTGCCCGGAGCGCCGGCCTGCATGCCGAGGTCTACCGGGGCCCGGCACAGTTCGACGCGCTCGCCGGCGACGACCCGCGTGCCTGAGCGCTCGGCCCCGGCCCGCACGTCGCCGGCCCGGCAGGTGACGGCGAGCGTCTGCCGAGCGGCGGGCGCAGCCCACTGACGGCCGTTGCGCGCCGGTCAGCCCGGGCGCCGGTAGGCGCGCACGGCCAGCGGCACGAACACCGCCACCATCCCGCCGAGCCACGCCGCGCTCTGCCACGCGTGCAGCGCCAGCGGGCCGCCGAGGGCGAGCGACCGCATCTCCTCGATCACGATGGTCACCGGCTGGTTGACGGCGAAGGCCTGCAGCCATCCCGGCATCGACGCGATGGGCACGAAGGCCGCGCTCACGAACGTGAGCGGGAACAGCCAGATGAGACCGAACGAGCCCACCGACTCCTCGTCGCGCAGCGCCAGGCCCACGGCGGCCGACACCGTGCAGACCGCCAGGCCGAAGACCACGGCGAGCACCACCATGCCGAGGGCCGGCGCCCAGCCGTTGCGGAAGCGGAAGCCCACGGCGTAGCCGACGAGCATGACGACGAGCACGGTCAGGATCATCCGGAGCGTGTCGGCGATGAGCCGGCCGACCAGGACGGCGGACCGGGCCATCGGCATGGACCGGAACCGGTCGATGACCCCGCGCTGCATCTCGCGGGCCAGGCTGATGGCCGTGCCGAACGAGGCGAAGGCCGCCGACTGGGCGATGATCCCGGGCATCAGGTAGTCGACGTAGCCCCCGGAGACCTTGATGGCCCCGCCGAACACGTACCGGAACAGCAGGACGAACATCACGGGCTGCACGACGGAGAAGACCAGGAACATCGGCACCCGGGACCACACGAGCAGGTCCCGCCAGGTGAGCGCCAGCGCGTCCGACACGCCGTGGCGCAGGCGGATGCCGAGCGGCCGCGGCGCGATGGTCAGCGGCGCCGGCAGCGGCCTGCCGGCGGCGGCGGTCACGGTGTCTCCCCGTCACCGGAGCGGGCGGCCGCAGCGCCGCGCTCGGGTCCCTCGCGACGGTGCCGTCGGCGCCGGCCTCGGCCGCCGTCGGGCTCGGCTTCGGCGGCGTGGCCGGTGAGGGCCAGGAACACGTCGTCGAGGGAGGGCCGGCGGACCCCGAGGCCGTCGGTCTCGATGCCCGCGGCGTCGAGCGCCCGGACCGCTCCGACGACCGCCTGCGAGCCGCGGCCGCCAACCGGCACGTGGATCCGGCCGGTGTCCTCGTCCACGCCCGGCGCCCCGTCGCCGATCCCGGCCAGGGCGCTGGCCGCCTCGGCCAGGCGTCCGGCGTCCTTGACGGTCAGCTCCAGCACGTCGCCGCCGACCCGGGTCTTGAGCGCCTCCGCCGTGCCGGCGGCGATCACCAGCCCGTGGTCGACCACCACGATCTCGTCGGCGAGCTCGTCGGCCTCGTCGAGGTACTGGGTGGTGAGCAGGAGCGTGGTGCCGCCGGCGACCAGCTCGCGGATCACCGCCCACATGCCGATCCGGCTGCGCGGGTCGAGGCCGGTCGTGGGCTCGTCGAGGAACAGGACGGGCGGCTCGGCCACCAGGCTGGCCGCCAGGTCGAGCCGCCGCTGCATGCCGCCGGAGTAGGTCTTGGCCGGCCGGTCGGCGGCGTCGCCGAGGTCGAACCGCTCCAGCAGCTCCTGGGCCCGGCGACGGGCCTGGCGCCGGCCCAGGTGGTAGAGGCGCCCGAGGATCTCCAGGTTCTCGCGACCGGTGAGCTCGTCCTGGATCGCCGCCGACTGGCCGGCCAGGCCGACCACCTCGCGCACCGCCTCGGGCGACCGCACCACGTCCCGCCCCTCCACCAGCGCCCGGCCGGCATCGGGCGGCAGCAGGGTGGTCAGCACCTTCACCACCGTGGTCTTGCCCGCGCCGTTGGGCCCGAGGAGCCCGAGGACCGTGCCGCGCTCGACGACGAGGTCGATGCCGCGCAGGGCGTGGACATCGCCGAAGCGCTTGTGCACGCCGTCGACCACGATCGCCGGTCCGTCCCACGCTGGCGGCGAGATCGTCACCGGGACGACGGTACCATCCGGGTCGGCGCGAGGTGCAGGGGCGGACCGTCCGAGGTCGGGGTCTGCCGGGTGCCGCGTCGGCCCGGCAGCGGCGACCCGCTGCGCGTCGGCCCGGCAGCGGGCAACCGGCAGGGTCGGTCGAGCGTCTGACACGCTGTGGCCCAGGACACGGTGCTCCTCGAGGTGCCGCGGCGTGCAGGGAGGGTGGTGACGACCGACGCGACGGCGGCGCTGAGCGACCTCTTCGACCGGCACCACGCGTCGCTGTGCCGGCTGGCCACCGTGCTGCTGGGGGACGGTGCCGCCGCCGAGGAGGTCGTGCAGGACGCGTTCCTGCGGGTCCACGCCCGCTGGTGGCGCATCCGCGACCACGGCCGGGCGCACGCCTACCTGCGCGTCACCGTCGTCAACCTGTGCCGCTCGCGGATCCGAAGGCGCGTCACCGAGCGCCGTGCCGTGCACGCCCAGTGGGTGGAGGACGAGCGGCGGGCGAGCACCGCGGCCCCCGAGGCCGAGGTGAGCGCCGACGCGCTGGTCCTGGCCCGGGCGCTGCAGGAGCTGCCCCACCGCCAGCGGGAGGCGGTGGTGCTGTACTACTACGAGGACCTGTCCGTGGGGGACGTGGCCGCCGTGCTGGGCTGCGCGCCCGGCACGGTCAAGTCCCAGCTCGCGAAGGCACGGTCGGCTCTCGAGCGGGCGCTCGGCGGCGGCGACCCGGTGGCTGCCGGGGAGGGGGCGTCGCCGGCCGGCCGGGCCGCGGGCGACGCGACCGACGCCGCGCCGTGCGGCGGGCCGCCCGGCGGGTCACCGTGTGCGGGGGAGCAGCGGTGACGCCCGGGCCGGCGCTGCCGCCGGGTGGTGACGACCTGGACGCGCGGCTGCGCCGCGCCGTCCGCGAGGCCGCCGGGGCGTGGATGCCGGCCGACGGGGCCGGGGCCCGCCTGGCGATGCTCGCCGTGGCCGGCCGCCGCGCCCG
>JAJZYI010000260.1 GCA_021798135.1 Actinomycetes bacterium
GAGCGCGGCCTGGGCGAGCACGCTCGGGACCGGGGCCCGTCGGTGGGCGGCACCCGGCGGGTGGCGCCCGTCGGCGGCGGGTGACCGGCGCTGCCGTCGGCGGCCACGCCAGCGAGCGACCGGGACCGGCGAGCAGCCGGCTCGGCGGCGCCCGGCGCGGCCGTCGGTGGCAGGTGACCGGCGCGGCCGTCACCGGCCGGTGCACGAGAGGCGAGGGCCGGCCACCGGCCGGTGCACGAGAGGCGAGGGCCGGCCACGGGCCGGTGCAACGGAGGCGAGGGCTGGGCACGGGCCGGCACGCCGGACGCGAATGGAGGATGGCATGCGCATCGCCGTGATGGGGGCCGGGGCCATGGGGTCGGCCTTCGGCGCGTACCTGGCCCTCGGCGGCCACGAGGTGACCCTGGTCGACGTCCGCAAGGAGTGCGTCGACGCCGTCGCCTCGCAGGGAGGGCTGGTCCTGGAGCGGCCCGACGGTGACGAGCGGGTGGTCCCGCTGCGAGCGCAGGCGAGCACGGAGGACCTCGGCCCGCTCGACCTCGTGATCGTGCTCACCAAGGCCTACGCCACCGCGGACGCCGCCCGGATGCTCGCCGGCGCGGTCTCTCCGGGCACGTGGGTCGTCACCCTGCAGAACGGCATCGGCAACGACCGCGCCCTGGCCGCCGTCCTCGGTCCCGAGCGGGTGGTGGCCGGCACCACGACCGTGGGCGCCGAGCAGCCGCGCCCGGGCGCCACCAGGGTGGCGCCGAGCACCGCGAGCGGCGACACCGTCACGTACCTGGGCGCCCCGGGCGGCGACGCCGCCGGCGGCGTCGCGGAGGTGGCCGAGGTGCTCACCGCCGCCGGTCTGCCCACCGTGGTGCTGCCGTCGGCGGGCGAGGCGGTGTGGACGAAGGTGGCGTTGGCCGCGCCGATGGCCTCGATCAGCGCCGTCCTCGGCTGGACCGTCTCGGGGGTGTACGAGAACCCGAGCACCCGGACGCTGCTGCGCGAGCTCTTCGACGAGATCGTGGCGGTCGCCCGGGCGACGTCGGTGCCGCTCGACCCCGCCACCGTGTGGGGCTACTGCGAGCACACCTGGCAGACGGTCGGCCCGCACATGACGTCGATGGCCGTCGACGTCCGCAACGGGCGCCGGACCGAGATCGACGCCCTGAACCTCGAGGTGGCCCGGCTGGGCGACGAGGTGGGCGTGCCGGCTCCCGCCAACCGGGCCGTGGGCCTGCTGGTGGCGGCCCTGGCACCGGGGTTGCCCGCCTCCGGTGCGCCCGCTACTCTACCGAACGGCCGTTAGAACTTCTGGGGTGGGCGCGGGCCGCGTGCCCGCGGCACGACGGGCGGCGGTGCCGCCACAGGACGAGGAGGGGCACAGCCCGTGAGCGCATACGACGTGGTGGTGATCGGCGCGGGGGCCGCGGGCCTCACCGCGGGGGCCCTGCTGGCCAAGGAGGGCAAGCGCGTCCTCATCGTGGAGCGCGACACCTTCCTCGGCGGCCGCGCCGCCGAGCTGCCCGACGAGGACTTCAAGATCAACCTCGGCGGCCACCTGGTCGAGGACGGCGGGTCGGGGCTCACCAAGGTCTTCGAGCACGTCGGCAAGGAGCTGGTCCACGGCGAGGTCTCCGCCGAGATGCCCGTGTGGGACGACCAGGCCGGCAGGTGGGGGTCCATCCGGGACCGCTACGCAGGCTCCAAGTCCGAGCTGAAGAAGGTCATCGCGGCGATCAAGGAGACGCCGTACGAGGCCTTCGACGCCTGGGACGACCGGACGCTGCGCGAGTGGCTGGCCCAGTACACGACCGACCAGGGTGTCTACGACCTGTTCGAGTTCACCTCGGTGCTCGAGTGCGTCGTCGACAACTGGTGGGACCACTCGGCCAGCGACAACCTGTACGTGCGGAAGATGCACTACGAGGAGCGGCACATGGCCGCCTACTCGTTCTGGCCCGGGCAGGGCTGGGACGGCATGTGGCAGGACCTGGCCGACGCCTTCACCGAGCACGGCGGCACCTTCCGCCTCGGCACCAGCGTGGAGCGGGTGATCATCGAGAACGGCGAGGTCAAGGGCATCGCCGTGGCCCGGCAGCCCAAGGTGATCCCCACCGAGGTGTTCGAGGAGGAGATCATCGAGGCGCCGGCGGTGATCTCGACGCTGCCGGTGTGGAACGTGCTGCGGGTCGTGCCCGAGCACCAGCTGCCCGACTGGTACGCGCAGACGATCCGCTTCCTGGCCCAGGACCGCTTCCGGGTGTCGTGGCTGGGCCTGTACCTGGCCACCGAGGAGCCCGTCGCGGTCAACAACCGCAAGGAGCTGGCCACCTGGCTCAACACGCCGACCACCGAGGGCGCGGGGTTCATGTTCGAGCAGTCGGCCATGGACCCGTCCTCGGCGCCGCCGGGCGTGTACCTGTACGTGATGGGCGCGTCGGTGCCGGGCGAGCGCGGCCGCGACCAGCAGTACCTGCGCACGATGTTCGAGCGGTTCGAGGAGGGGGCACGCGCCATGTGGCCCGGCTTCGCCAAGACGGTGTGGCGCCGCCGCCACCTCGCCTTCGACCCGGCCTTCGGCGTGGTGCAGAAGCCCTACCTGGTCGGCTCCTACCGCCCGCACTGGCGGGTCCCGACCATCGAGGGCCTGTGGTTCGCCAGCGAGACGTTCAAGAGCCGCGGCGTCGGCACCGACCGCGCCGCTCGCGCCGCGCTGACGGTGGTCGAGGAGTACCTGGGTCGGCGCCTGTCCACCTTCGGCGACGGCTGGCGGTACTGACCGCCGGCGCCGGCGCGGCGGCCACGCGCCGTCGCCCCACCGGCTGCGGGCGTGCCCGCCCAGGCAGGGCGGCGGCTCGCGCCGCACACCCCGACCCGACGCACGGCCACCGGAGGAGCCCCAGATGACCGACCACCAGCTGCCCGACGTCCTGCAGGCCTACCTGGACAGCCTCAACACCGAGGACTGGGACCGGCTGGCCAGCCTGTGGCTGCCCGACGCCACCCTGCGGGCCGTGGGCACGAGGTCGAGGACCGGGCCCGAGGACATCCTGTCGTACTTCCGGGCCGCCCTGGCGCCGTGGAAGGAGCACCTCGACGCGGCGACCCGCGTCCTGCCGTGCGGCGACGCGGTCACCGTCGAGCTGCACTTCCGCGGCCGCACGGCCGGCGGCCTGGCCCTGGAGTTCGACGCCGTCGACGTGTTCGACCTGCAGGACGGCCGGATCCGGGCGCTCAGCACCTGGTACGACATCGCCGACGTGCGGTCCCGGCTGGCAGGGGCATAACCGTGGCCGGGGGGGTGCCGTCGTGACGGTGCAGCCGGTGCAGGTGACGCGATGGCTGCTGCTGGCCACCGGCGGCCTCGGAGCGGCCGTGGCCGCGGCACCGGTGGTGGCTGGCGTCGTCGCTGCCGCAGCGGCGCGAGCCGAGGCGGGCCTGGTCGACGGGCCGTGCGTTGACGACGTGGACGCCGGCGTCCATAATCAAAGCAAACGGTTGGTTGATACACGGGTGGCCGGCCGCCTGCTGCCGCCGCGAGTCCCGACCGGAGGGCGATCGCCCGCTCGCCAGCAGCGCTCGGTCCGTGTGCTGGTTGATGCCGTGGGAGGAGACCGATGAGGACACGACCGTGACGGCGCAGGCCCGTGGAGGGCACCACGTCGCGTTCCGGGTGTCGAACCTGGAGCGCTCGGTGGCCTTCTACGAGCAGGCACTGGGCGGGGTGCAGCGCACCCGGCCGTTCACGCTGACCGGCGACTTCCCCGAGAAGGTGTACGGCGGTGGCCCCGGCACCACGGTGCGCGTCTGCCACGTGGCGTTCGCCACGGGGGCCGTGGAGCTGTTCGAGTTCTCCCCGCCCCGGCCGCCGGCGGCTGCGCCGCAGGCCGACGCGGCCATCATGCACGCCGCCTTCCAGGTGGACAGCGTGCACGACACCGCCGCGGCGGTGGTCCGTGCCGGCGGGGCGATCGTGGGCGAGGTCATCGACTGGGGCGGCAAGCCCTTCGCCTACTGCACCGACCCGGACGGCACGGTGCTGGAACTGGCCGAGGTGTCGTGCGAGGAGACGTACGGCCTGGTCGAGGCCGTCTTCCCGGGATCGCTGATCGACGTGGGTTCGAACGAGGAGGGGAACTGATGGGCAGGTTCGACGGGCAGGTCGTGATCGTCACCGGCGCGGGCAACGGCATCGGCCGGGCCTGCGCGGTGGCGTTCGCCCGCGAGGGCGGCACCGTCGTCGCCGCGGATCTCGAGGCGGACTCCGGCGCCTCGGTCGTCGAGGAGATCGAGCGCAACGGCGGCAAGGCCGTGGCCCGCCAGCTCGACGTGGCCGACGAGGCGAGCATCGTGGAGCTCATGGCGTCGACCGAGCGCGACCTGGGCCGGATCGACGTGCTGCACAACAACGCCGGCATCCACGAGACGCAGCTCACGAGCGAGGCGCGCAGCGACATCCTGCCGACCGAGGTGTGGGACCGGGTGATCGGTGTCAACCTGCGCGGGCTGTGGCTGGCGTCGAAGTACGCGGCGCCGGCGCTGGCCCGGGCCGGCGGCGGGGCCATCGTGAACGCCGCCTCCATCGGCGGCCTGGTCGGCTACCCCATGGGCGGCGCGTACGGCCCGTCCAAGGCGGGCATCGTGCAGCTGACGAGGGTGATGGCGCTCGAGCTCGCGGCCAACGGCACACGGGTGAACTGCTACGCGCCGGGCAACACCGAGACCCGGATGGTCACGCAGTACTTCGAGGGCGAGGACGGCAAGGTCGACGAGATGGTCAAGCAGCAGCTGGTCGGCACCCACCTGCTGGGCCGGCTCATCCGGCCCGAGGAGGTCGCCTCGTCCGTGCTGTTCCTGGCCAGCGAGGACGCCTCCGCCATCACCGGCATCTGCCTGGTGGTGGACGCCGGCACGCTGGCGTGGCGGGGCATCAACGCATGAGCACCGCCGGCCGGCGCACGGCCGGCACGACCAGCACCGCCGGCCGGCGCACGGCCGGCACGACCAGCACCGCCGGCCG
>JAJZYI010000261.1 GCA_021798135.1 Actinomycetes bacterium
CCGATCTGGCCGCTCGCGCTCGACCGCCGGCGAGGCGCCCGCCGACCCCGCGCTCGGGGCCGCCGATGCCCGCTCCGGGCACGCCGGCGGTGGGCACCGGACCCGACGCTGGGCCCAGAGCCCCGAGGAGCCGAGGCACCTGGGGCGGCCGGGTCATGCGCGCCAGGAGCATGATCGCACCGGTGTCGCAGATGCCCACCAGCAGCAGGATCAGCTGGCCCGCCGGCGTCCCGAAGGGCGCCAGGTAGCTGTGGGCCAGCACGGCGAGGGCTGCCACGAAGGCCACGGAGAAGACGACGATGATCCGGACGCCGCTGCGGGCGGACACCCGTGCGGCGTCGATCCGCAGACGGGCGGCGACGTCCTGGCGCGTGGCGTCCGCCAAGGCGCCGAGCAGGTCGGCCAGGCGCTGGGCACGCGCGCCGGCCGCCAGCAGCAGGGCGCAGACGACGACGTCGGCGCTGCCGTCACCGAGCTCGTCGGCGAACGCCCGCAGGGCAGGCGCCGGCGGAACACCCGACGACAGGCGCTCGGCGAGCGCAGCGACCTCGACCGCGATCTCCCCGGGCGCCACGGGCGCGGTGGCGACGATGGCCTGCACCAGGCCCACCGAGGCATGCAGGGTGTCACGCAGCATCTCGGTCCACGCGGCGACGGCCTCCACCCGAACGGTGGCGCGGCTCGAACCGGTCCGCCCCCAGAGCGCAGGCACCCCGAGGGCCGCCGCACCGCCGAGGCACGCACCGACCGGCCACCCGGTCACCAGCCCTGTCACGACGGCAGCCAGCGCCGCGGCGGCCAGCCGTGCAGGAGGGGGCAGGGACAGCCGGGCACCGGCGGGCAGCACGTGCATGCCCCACGGCGACGCAGTGCCCGCACGCGTGCCCCCGGGGGGCGCTGCGCCTACCATCGGGCGACGGCGGGTCGACGGCACGAGCGACCAACCGAGCACCGCCAGGCCGGCGAGCGTCGCCAAGGTGCCGAGCACGGCGGCCGTCACGGCATCCTCCCGCTCGCCGTCCGGCACGACGCCGGCTCGAACCCGTGGGCGAGGAGCTCCTCCAACGTCGCCGACCGCAAGGGGGCACCGGCGACGGCCCGTCCGTCGTCCCCGGGACGGAACACCTCGTTCGACACCACGTGGAGCCCGTCGGCGTCGACGACCTCGAGCACGGACGACACGAACCGCCGACGCGCCACGGCACCGTGCACGGCGCCGCTGGGCCCGCTCGGGGGCGGCAGCAGCGGTGGCCCTTCCGAGCGCACCGCAGCGGAGGCGACACGCAGGCCTCCGGCAGCCGCTGCACCACGAGGGCGCCCGACGGACGTGTCCAGGTGCACCACGAAGTCGATGGCGCCGGCGACGAGCAGGTTGGTCGCCTCCAGGGGGAGCCGCTCGGGTGCCTGGACGGCGTACGACGCGATGCGCCGGAACACGCCGTGGGACGAGTTGGCGTGGATGGTGCACATCGACCCCGCGCGCCCCTGGCTCATCGCGTTCAGCATGGGGATGACCTCGTCGCCGAGCACCTCGCCGACGATCACCCGGTCCGCGTTCATCCGCAGCGCCCGCCGCACCAGCCTCGCCATCGGGAAGGCCCCCTCCCCCTCGGTGTTGGGGGGACGTGCCTCGAGCGCGACCACGTCAGGGTGCCGCCCCGACCCGTCCAGGCCGAGCTCCAGCGCCTGCTCGATGGTGACGATGCGCTCGTGCGGCGGCACCTCGGCTGCGAGCGCCCGAAGCATCGTCGTCTTCCCCGCGTTCATCGCCCCGCCCACCACGACGTTCTTGCGAGCGCGCACCGCTGCCGCCAGGAACGACGCCAGGCCGTCGTCGAGGGTGCCCAGCGCCACCAGGTCCGACAGTCCGAGGTCGAGGAAGCGGTGACGGCGGATCGACACCACGGGACGGCACGTCACGGACATCAGCGCCGACAGACGGCTGCCGTCGGGCAGGCGGAGGTCCAGCTCCGGGTGGGCGACGTCGAACCGCCGCTCGCTCATGCCGAGCCGGGCGGCGGCCGACCGGAGCAGGTCGACGAGCTCCTGGTCGCTCGCGGCAACGGGGTCGGCACGCCGCTTCGACCCGTCGGCGTGGGTGACCCAGACCGTGTCCGCGCCGTTGACATCGATGTTCTCGACCGACGGGTCGTCGATCAGGCCCTGCAGCCGGCCCAGCCCGAAGAGCGCGTCGAGCACGGCTGCCGCGATCCGGCGCTCCTCCTCGGGACCCGCAGCCCGTCGCCCTGCGGCGAGGTCGTCGAGCGCGCTCCTCCTCAGGCGCTCGAGGACCAGGTGCCGTGCGAGCTCGCGGCGGTCCTCGACGCCGAGCGCGGCGCCGCCTGCGGCGACGAGGTCGTCTGCCACCTCCATCCGCAGGCGCTGGACGAGGTCGGAGCGTTCGGCGAGCGTCACGGTCGGGCACCTGGGAGGCGAGGCGATGCCGCCGTGCCGGCCGGCATCTCCCACGGTGCCCGCGGCACGGCACCGCCGGTGCGGTCGGCCGACGGCGGCGGTCCCCACGGTGCGCCCAGCCCGGGCGCGTCGGGGCGCGCGGCGTCGGGTCCGGGGCGCGGTGCCGGGCAGTCGGCCACGCTGGACCCGATCCATCGTCGGAGGCGTTCGGCGGACGTGATCAACGGAGACCGGGCGAGCCGACGACCGCTGCCGGGCTCGCCGCTAACGACGGCGGCAGCGGCCCGGTCGTGCGCGACGACACCGGCCAGCGGGACCGGCCCGCCGCTGCGAGCCGGCCGCCGGTGCGAGTGCCCCGCGACCGCTGCGATGCCCACGACAGCGTCGCCCCGGGACGCGCGAAGGCGACGGGCAAGGTCGCTGGCGTGACCGAGAGCCGCCGAGCTGTCACCGGACACGACCACCACGACGTCAGCCCGCGCGAGCAGCTCCCGTTGACCGGGCGCGTCAGGCTGCACCCGTCCGCAGTCGATGACGACGTCGCTGTCGAGGCCGAGCAGGGCGGACACGCCGTCGACCTCCGCGTCGACGGCGCGGGCTGCCTCGGCCGAGGCCGGCCCGACCAGGACCTCGAGGCCGCCCGGCAGGTGCTGGAGGTGTGGCCGCAGGTCAGGGACCCCGCCGCCGCGGCCCGCGGCGAGCGCGAAGCTGGCCATGCCGGCACGACCGGGGAGGTCGAACCGGCGACCGATGTCGCCGCCGGCCGGATCGCACTCGGCCACGACGACCGGCAATTCGATCGGCCAGACCGCGCCGAGCACGCACGCGAGCGTGGTCACGCCGGGGCTCCCCTTGGCCGAGCACAGTGCCACGACGGTCACGACCCCGGCCCCACGACGACGAGGGCGGCGCCGCCGGCAGCGGACAGGGCGGCGACCGCGGGTGCGCTGCCGAGCGGCACGACGACGGACACGACCAGCGTGCCGGCACCCGATCCGGCGGAGTTGACGGCGACCACCGGTGCCGGGCCCGCCACGACGCCGGCAGGCGCGTCGGCGGGGACGGTCGTCGGGCCCGCGCCCGTCGGCGGCGCGGGGCCCGACGGGGTCGCGGGGCCCGACGGGGTCGCGGTGGCCGCCGCAGACGTCGCTGGCGACGCGCCGGAGCCGGTGGCGACGACGTCGACCTCGTCCCCGACGCCGACGCCACCCGCCGGCAGCTCACCGGGAGACGCCGCCACGCCGACGACGGCGCTGCCCGGCGGTGGCACGAACGCGCCCACCAGATCGCCTGGGGACAGGAGCGCGCCGGCCGGCAGCTCGCCCGCGGCCTGGCGGCCGACGATCCCGTCCTCGGCGGACGCCGGCACCACCGCGACGCCCCGGCCGACGTGCACCTCGACGACCCGAAGGTCGCTCGACCTGACTGGCGCTCCGGGCGCCACCGCCGAGCGCATGGCGAGGACGGCGGTCGTCGCGCGCGCACGGGCGAACGCCGACGCGACCACCGCGACCGACGCCAGCACCACGACGGCCGACACGGCCGCGACGGCCGACCGACGGCGCGCCGCCACGGGACGCAGTCGCAGCGAGGTCGCGTGGACCTGCTCGTCGGGGCCGGCGGTGACGGACGCCGTCACGACGACCGCCGGGCGCCTGGCCAGAGCCGCGCACACTCGCCGTCGGGCCGGCGGACGTCTGGCACTCGGTCCGCGGCGTCCAGCCTCGCGGCGCCGAGCCGCGCGACGACCACAGCCGTCCCGCCGATCGGGGCTCCCCCAGGGTCGTCACCTCGCCCGTGCACGACCGTCCGCCAGGGTGCCAACCGTCGCCCGATACTTCCGGGTGCGCCGCCTCGCACAGGTGCCTCACCATACGGAATCGCTGCTGGCGGGGCAAGCGGCGCCGGTCGGGCGCGCCCGGGCACCTGGCATGCGGGGCACGCTCCTCCTCCCGCAGGGCGACCGGGCTCGCACCCGCGCCGACCGCTCGCCCGGGAGGGGGAGCGGTGCACGCCGCACCGGCCGATCCCGAGCGGGTCCGGCCTCGGCCCGGGCGGAACGGACGCCGGGGGGGTTGGCGTCCGCTCCACCCGGACCAGGTGCGGCGGTGCCGGCACAGGCCGGCACCGGCCGGTCGGGGCGGGGTGCGTGCGGCAGCGTCCCGCAGAGCGGGGGCCCGGCGGCACCACGCCGCCCGGCCGCTTCGCACGCTGCACCCGCTGGAGAGGATCGCCCGCCCGGAGCACGAGGCCAGGCTGACCCACCCGCCTTGCTCGCGACCTTGCCGAGGACCTTGCCGGGGACCTTGCCGGCCAGCACCCGCACCCCGGTCCGCGCACGCGAGCCAGGCTCCGCCAGGCGCCGGGGCCCGGCGGTCAGCGCCCCGAGCGTTCCGGGCCGGCGTGACCGTGGCCGGACGGGTGGCCGGACGGCGGACCCGCCCTCACCAGCGGCGCGGCGGCCAGGTGCCGCCGCCGGACGGCACCGCCGCGCCGTCGTCCGGACCGTGGCCGGACCGGTGGTCCGGCGGCGGACCCGCCCTCACCAGCGGCGCGGCGTTCAGGTGGCGCCGCCGGACGGCACCGCCGCGCC
>JAJZYI010000262.1 GCA_021798135.1 Actinomycetes bacterium
GGCAGGGGCGGGGCAGTCGTAGGCGACCGCGCCCGGCTCGGCCTCGCGGAAGCGCGCCCAGGCCTCGTCCTGGTCGCCGATGGGCCACGTGCGCCCCGGCGCGCCCGGGTCGTCGCGGCGCCACATGCCGCACACCTGCCGGTCGGCGGTGTAGCCCCACAGCCAGGCCAGGCCGGCGTAGGTGAACACGTCGGGCGCGGGGGTGGCGGCAGGCGGCGGGTCCGCCGGCACCCACCCGGCGCCGGACCGGCCAGCGTCGGCGCCGCCTCCGGCCACAGCCTCGGCGCGGGCCGCAGCCTCACCGCTCCCGGCCACAGTCGCGCCGCCTCCGGCCACAGCCTCGGCGCCAGCCCCGGGTGGCGGCTCCGAGCCTGTCGTGGCCGGCGGCTGGCCGAACACGAAGGTCGCCCACAGGTCGCCGTCGGGGCCGGCCTGCCACGCCCCGGTGGCCGTCGGCGCCGCCGCGGGCCATGGCAGGCTGCCGGGAGACGGGCCCGCCACCGGGACGGTCCCTGGTGGACCGTCCCCATCACCGAACAGGCCGCCGGGGTACGCCGCGGTGAGCATCCACAGGTACCCGGTGGTCCGGACGCCGTAGCGCAGCACGACGGCGAAGGCCCGGTGGAAGGAGACCGGGAGCCTCCCACCGACGAGCACGGCGATCCAGGCCGCGACGGCGAACAGCTGAGCGCCGGCGCCCACGATGCCCGCCAGCAGGGCAGCGGGCAGGGCCAGCGGCAGGCGGAACAGCACCGCCACGCGGCCGAGCCCGCCCCGCGGCGGCACGGCCACGGCGACCGGGTACGGGTCCCGCTCCCCGGACACGTCCAGGGCGAAGGGCGGGTACCTCCCCGTCAGGAAGAGCAGGTACCCCTGCACCCTGGCCTGCCATCCGAGCACGCCGGACAGGAAGTCGTGGGCGAACGCCGGCAGGGTGCCGGTGGCGACCGCCGCGAACCACCCGGCAACCGCCACGACGGCGGCGGCGATCTGCAGCAGGTACAGCGCCACGGCATGCGGCACGACCAGGGCGAGCCGGACGAGCGCCGTCCCACGCGACTGCGGGCGGGGGTCCCCCACCGCCACCAGGATGGGCACGCCATCGGCCCGCGCCGGCATCGCCGTGGTCATCGCTGTCCTCCCGTCCGCCGTCGCACAGAGGCGTCCGACCCCACGTCATTGTGCCCCACCGGCCGCGGTCGGTGGTGCATTGGGCCGCGAAGGTCACGCTGCGTCAGCAGCGGTGCTCAGGCGGACCGGCCGAGGTAGGCGCGGCGGACGGCGGGATCGCCCACCACCTCGGCGAACGGCCCGTCGGCGATCACGGCACCCGACTCCAGCACCACCACGCGGTCGACCGCGCTGCGCACGAGGGCGAGGTCGTGCTCCACGAGCAGCAGCGCGGTGCCCCGCTCGCGCTGGACCCGGCGCAGCAGCGCGGCGATGGCCGCTGTCTCCCCGGTGTCGAGCCCCGACGACGGCTCGTCGGCCAGCAGCAGCCTGGGCGAGACGGCGAGCGCCCTGGCGAGCTCGACCAGCCGCGTGTGCCCGAGCCCCAGGGCTGCGACGGGGACGTCGGCCACCTCGGCGAGGCCGACGGTGGCCACCAGGGCCATCGCCTCCTCCACCTCGCGGCGCGACGGCGAGCCCCGCCCGGTGAGGTCCTGCCACAGCGTCGACCTGGCGTCCTGGGCGCGGGCGGCCACCAGCACGTGCTCCACGGGCGTGAGCTCCCCGAACACCTCCACGCGCTGGAACGTGCGCGCGATCCCGAGCCGGGCCCGCCGGTGCGCCGGCACGCCGGCGAGGTCGAGGCCGGCGAAGCGGACGCTCCCGGCGTCGGGACGGAGGCCGCCGCAGATGCACTCGAACAGCGTCGTCTTGCCCGCTCCGTTGGGCCCGACCAGCCCCACCGCCTCGCCGGGCCCCACGGCGAGCGACGCGTCGTCGAGCGCCCGCACGCCGCCGAAGGCGAGCGACAGGCCGTCGACGGCCAGGAGCGGCTCCTCGCCGGAGCGGTCACCCATGGCCGGGCACCCCGGCCGCGGCAGGCGCTCCCTCGCTGGAGGCGGGCCCGCCGCCCTCGCCCCCGCCACCCCTGGCCCGGGCCCGGTCGCTGGCGCGCAGGACCGCGTTGGCCCGCCGGAGCCACACGCGGCGCTGGTACTCGACGACCCCCTCGGGGTGGGCCGCGTACGTGAGGGCACCGGCGGCGAACAGCACGAGCTCGATGCCCGCGAACCGGGCGGGGAGGTAGGTGAGCGCCTCGGCGATGACGGCGTAGGCCATGCCGGCCTGCACGGCCCCCTCGACGGTGCGCACGCCGGTGGTCACCACCACGAGCACGAACGCCAGCGACAGCACGTACTGGAAGTCGCCGGGGCTGACCGGCCCCTGGACGGAGCCGTACAGGGCGCCGCCGACGCCGGCCAGCGCTGCCGACAGGGCGAAGGCAGTGACCCGGGTCCGGGACGGGCTCACGCCGACCGACGCCGCGCCGGCACGGCTGCCGCGCAGGGCGGCCAGCACGCGCCCCGTCGCTCCGCGCTGGACGGCGAGCACCAGCCCGGCGCAGGCGACGAGCACCACGAAGGCGAGGAGCAGGAACGCCCGGTCGCCGGCGAAGCTCAGGGGGCCCAGCTGGGGCCTGGGGACCGTCACGCCCGCCAGCCCGCCGCCCGACCACGAGAACTGGAACAGGACACCGTCCGCGAACAGGGCGAAGGCCAGGGTCACCAGGGTGAGCAGCAGGCCGGACACCCGGCTGGCGAGCAGCGCCAGCAGGGCGCCGGCACCGGCCGCCATCGCGGCGCCGGCGAGCCCGCCGGCGAGGACCGGGACCCCCAGGTGCGCAGCCAGCTGGCCGGTGGCGAAGGCGCCGACGCCGGCGAACGTGGCCTGGCAGAGGGACAGCTCGCCACCCATGCCGGTCACCACCGTGACGGACAGGAAGACGACCGAGAAGGCGAGCCCCTGGTCGAACGGGAAGACCCAGGTGTCGGGGACCCACGTGAGCGAGGAGGCCAGGAACGCCAGCACGAGCAGCCGGAAGCCCCAGCGCATGGGCCGCGCCAGGCGCTCGTCGCGGACGGCGGCGGCCAGCGGCGGCGGCGGCGGGTCGACCGACGCCAGCGGGTCCGGATCCCGCTCGAGCGCCCGCAGCCTCGGGTTCAGCAGCAGCACCGCCACCAGCAGGACGAACGGCAGCGCCGGGACGAGGCCCTGGGCGACGACGCTCCCCGACGGCAGCTCCTGCTGCACCACCGTCTCGAGCACGCCGATGGCCAGGCCGGCGCCGAACGCCCCGGGGACCGACCGGAGCGCGGCCGCTGCCGCAGCCGTGATGCCCGCCACCAGCAGCGCGGTGAACTCCAGCGGCTGGGTGGGGTCGAGGCTGCCCATCTGCGGGAGCAGCAGCACGCCGGCCATGCCGGCCAGCACGCTCGACAGCACCCACGCCGCCGTGGCCACCCGCGCGGCGTCGACGCCGTCGAGCTGGGCCAGGCGCCGGCTCTCCACCACCGCCCGCATGCGCAGGCCGAAGCCGCTCCAGCGCAGCATGGCCGCCAGCACGGCCACGATGCCCACCGAGACCACCACGGTGGAGATCTCGCCGCCGGTGACCGGCGTCTGCGCCAGGTGGAAGTAGACGCGGCCCGTGGGGAGCCAGAGGTGGCCGAGGCGGGTACGGGTGGCGCCCGAGAACACCATCGGCACGAGCTCCGGGATGGCGATCAGCACCGCGATCGACAGCACCACCTTGGCGGTGGTCGAGGCGAGCGGGACGCGGCGGTACAGGAGCCGGTCGAGGGCGACCCCCAGCGCCGGCGCGATCACCCCCACCGACACGGCCAGTGCCGCCCACTGCGGCAGGCGGTCCGACTGCTGGAGCACGTCGTACACGAAGGCCGACAGGAACGCCTGGGCGCCGAAGGCCAGGTTGAACACGCCCGTGGCCCGGTACGTGAGCACCAAGCCGACGGCCATCAGCGCGAACTCGCAACCCGTGGGGATGCCCGGGATGGCGTAGTTGACCAGGCTGTTCATGCGGGCACGGCGGGCGCCGGAGCCAGGCGGCCGGGCACCCGCTGGTGGGCACCCGGCGGTGCGGCACGGCACCCGGGTCGACCGATCACGCGTCAACGGTACCCGTCGGCGGCCCGCCGACGAGGCTGGCCGCGGTCACCACCCTGGACCGGCCGCCACCACCACCCCGCGCCGGCCACCACCACCCCGCACCCGCCGCGGCCACCACCCCGCACGGGCCGGGCGTCCTGCCGGGCGACTGCCGGAGCCCGCCGGTGGTGGACAATTTATGAAGTAGTGGGCTATACCTTTAGTTATGAACATGCCTTTTGCGGTGCACGCCGGTCGGGGGGAGCGACAGGCGCTCGACCGCGCCGGTCGTCGCTGGCGAGCCGCACAGGTGGGTGCGGTGGTGCTCTTCGCGGCGGCCCTGCTCGGCCTGCTCACCGCCATGGAGGTCCGCCTGTCGACGACGACGGCCGACCTCGGAGCGCTCCAGCGTTCGATCGGCACCCCGGCGTCCGGGCAGGCATCGGGCGGGTCGATCGCGGGCCAGATCGCTCAGCTCGGCGGGCTGCGGACCCAGATCGTCGCCATGACCACCAAGGTCTCGCAGCTGACCACCGACCTGCAGGCCGTGGCGTCGGGGGCCTCGGGGCTCTCCACGCTGCCGGGCATCTCGAACGAGCTGACCTTCCTCGGGCGCCAGGTGAACGTGCTCGGCGGGCAGCTCGGGAGCCTGTCGGGCGCCGTCGCCCCCCTGGCCTCGATCGAGCGGTCCCTCGCCTCGCTGCAGGCCGAGGTGGCCACCCTGCAGCACGCGCTGGCACCCGGGGCGCCCGCGGGCTGAGCCCCGCCCGGTGGGCGGGGCGCCGTGCCCGCCCGACGAGCCGATCGGGAAGGCCGCTGCGCCTGGCGCGGCGCGGGTCGGGCCGGCGCCCCGCGGACCCGGCCGGTCCA
>JAJZYI010000263.1 GCA_021798135.1 Actinomycetes bacterium
CAGGTGCTGCTGGGCCCGGCCGCGGCCGACCCGTCCGGGCCGCGTCCGGTGCAGGTGGTGCTGGGCCCGGCCGCAGCCGACCCGCCTGCGCCCGCGCCGGCCCGTACCGCCCACTTCTGCAGCGGGTGCCCGCACAACCGGTCGACGGTCGACGTGTCGGGGTCGCCGGTCGGCGGGGGCGTCGGCTGCCACGCCATGGTGCTGTGGATGGACAGGGGGGTGACGACGTACACCCACATGGGCGGCGAGGGAGCGCAGTGGATCGGCCGGTCGCCCTTCACGGACACGCCGCACCTGGTCCAGAACATGGGGGACGGCACGTTCTTCCACTCGGGGAGCATGGCGGTGCGCGCCGCCGTGGCGGCCGGGGTCAACATCACGTTCAAGATCCTCTACAACGGCGTGGTCGCCATGACCGGGGGGCAGGACCCGGCCGGCCAGATGACCGTGCCGCAGCTGTGCTCGTCGTTGCTGGTGGAGGGCGTGCGGCGCATCGTCGTGTGCTCGCAGGAGCCGGGGAAGTACGGCGCCCGCGGCCGGGCCCTGCCCGACGGCGTGACCCTGTGGGGCCGCGACCGGCTCGAACGGGCCGAGCGGGATCTGGCGGCGACGCCCGGCGTGACGGTGCTGGTGTACGACCAGGAGTGCGCGGCGGAGCTCCGCCGCCTGCGCAAGCGCGGACGAGCCCCGCAGGGCCCGGTGCGGGTGGTGGTCAACGAGGCCGTCTGCGAGGGGTGCGGCGACTGCGGGCGCAAGAGCGCCTGCCTGTCGGTGCAGCCGGTGGACACCGAGCTCGGGCGCAAGACCCGCATCCACCAGTCGTCGTGCAACACCGACTACAGCTGCCTGGACGGCGACTGCCCGTCGTTCGTGACGGTGCGGACCCGCCCGCCCCGTCGGCACGGCCGCCGGCGGCCGGCGCCCGGCGGCCGGCGCGCCCGACCCGTCCCCGCCGGCCTCCCCGGGCGCCTCGACCCGCCGGGGGAGCAGGCCACGGTGCCGGCCTCGGGGTTCAACCTGTACCTGGCCGGCGTCGGCGGGACGGGGGTGGTCACCGTCAACCAGGTCGTCGCCACCGCCGCGCTCCTGGAGGGCCTGCACGTGGCCGGCCTCGACCAGACCGGCCTGTCGCAGAAGGGCGGTCCGGTCGTCTCCCACCTGCGGTTGCTGCACGAGCCGGCCTCGGGTTCCGGCTCGGTCGGCGACGGTGCGGCGGACTGCATGCTGGCGCTCGACCTCCTGGTCGCGCTGGACGAGCGGAACCTCCGCCGGGCCGACCCGAGCCGGACCGTCGTGGTGGCGTCGACGTCCGTCGTCCCCACGGCAGCCATGGTCATGGACCCGTCGGTGCCCCGGCCGGCGGCGTCGGCGCTGGTGGGACCCCTGCAGGCCGCGTCGCGCCCGGGCACGATGGTCGAGGTCGACGCCGAGGCGGTCGCCGAGGCCGTGTGCGGCGACCACCTCGTCGCGAACGTCGTGGTCCTGGGGGCGGCGCTGCAGGCCGGCGCGCTGCCGCTGCGCGTGGCGTCCGTCGAGCGGGCCCTGGAGCTCAACGGCGTCGCCGTCGAGAAGAACCGGCGCGCCCTCACCGCCGGCCGCCTGGCCGTCGCCGACCCGGGAGCGCTGCGGGCGCTGTGCGACCGCGCCGCGGGGCAGGCGCCCGCGGCACGCGGCGACGCCCGGCGCCTGGAGACGGCGCAGCGCATGGTCTCCGGGCTCGGGATCGGCGGTGCCCTCGGTGACCGCGTCGTGCACCGCGCCGCCGACCTCATCGGCTACCAGGGCGAGCGACTGGCCGAGCGCTACCTGCGCGTCGTGGCCGGCGTGCACGAGGCAGAGGGCCGCGTCGCGCCGGGCAGCCGGGTGCTGACCGAGGCGGTGGCCGTGAACCTGCACCGCCTGATGGCCTACAAGGACGAGTACGAGGTGGCCAGGCTCCACCTGCGCCCGGAGCTGCGCCGGCGGATCGAGGAGGATGTGCCGGGTGCGTCCGGCCTCCGGTACCGGCTGCACCCGCCGGTGCTGCGCGCCCTGGGCATGCGGTCGAAGGTCGGGGTCCCGGCGCCCGTCGCCGTCCCCATGTTCGCGGTCCTGCGGTCGATGCGGCGCCTGCGGGGCACGCCGCTCGACCCGTTCGGCCGGACGCGGGTCCGCCGCACCGAGCGCGCCCTCGTGCTGGACTACGAGGAGGTCGTGGCGGAGATCGTCGCGACCCTCGGGCCTGCGAACCACGGCTCGGCGGTGGAGCTGGCGGAGCTCCCGTCCATGGTGCGCGGGTACGAGGAGATCAAGCTGGCAGCGGTCGAGCAGTTCCGGGCCGCGCTGGCCGAGCGGCGGGCGGTCCTGGCGGCAGCACGCGAGGTGGCCGGAGCGCCCGGCCGGGAGGACAGGACACACCGTGACCGACAGGGTGACTGACGAAGAAGCCGCGGCGCTCGTCCGCCGCCAGCAGGTGCTGGACCTGCTGGCTCGCTACTGCGAACGGGTCGACGAGTACGACATCGACGCCATGGCCGACTGCTTCACGGAGACGGCGACGACGGACTACGGGCCCGGCCGCGGCGGTCCGGTGACCGGGCGCGACGCCATCGCCCGGCGCATCCGGGCGGGCCAGGCCGAGTTCAGGCGCACGCACCACCAGCTGGGCCAGTGCCGCGTCTCGACCGACGAGCGGTCGGGCAGCAGCCTCGCCTACGTGACGGCGTGGCACGAGCGCTGGAGCGGCGACGTCGAGACGGCCTGCCTCCGGTACCGGGACGACGTGGTGCGCGACGCCGACGGCGCGTGGCGCATCGCCGTGCGCCGTGTCGACGCCGCCGTCGTCGACGGGTTCGCCGGGGTGCCGTGGACGTGGGTCGAACGCCGGCCGCCAGCCGGAGGTGCGCATGCGACCGCCTAGCCGCCGGCGGCGCATCGACCGCGCGGCGAGCCTGGAGGACGTCGCCCGCCTGGCCCGGCGCCGGCTGCCGAGGGTGGTGCGCGACTTCGTGGAGGGCGGAGCGGAGGACGAGACCGCCGTCGCCGGGAACCGGCAGGCGTTCGCCGACTGGGACCTGCTGCCGCGGGCGCTGGTCGGTGTGGAGCGGCGCCGGACGAAGGTGACGGTCCTGGGGCACGAGATCGAGCTGCCGGTCGTGCTCGGCCCGGCGGGCCTGGCCCGCCTCGCCCACCGCCACGGGGAGGTGGCGGCGGCCCGGGCCGCGGCCCGAGCCGGCACGGTCTTCACCTTGTCGACGGGCTCGAGCTGCTCGATCGAGGAGGTGGCGCAGGCCGCTCCCGGCGCCTGCTGGTTCCAGCTCTACCTGTGGCGGGACCGGGCGCTGGTGGAGACCCTGCTGCACCGCGCTGCCGCCGCCGGCTACCGCGCCCTGGTGCTCACGGTCGACGTGCCGTGCATGGGGCGGCGCGAGCGCGACCTCCGCAACGGGATGACCATCCCGCCGCGCCTGCGGCCGTCGACGGCGTTCGACGTGCTGCGGCGCCCGCGCTGGCTCGCCGGGCTGGCGTTCGGGCCCCCCATCACCTTCGCCAACCTGGTGGGGGCACCGGGCCGGGGCACGAGCGCCAGCGAGCTCGGCCGCTACACCAACGAGGAGCTGGTCAACCCCGGGGCGGACTGGGAGACGCTCGCGTGGCTCAGGCGGCGGTGGGACGGCCCGCTCGCGGTCAAGGGCATCCTGCACCCCGACGACGCCCGGCGCGCCGTCGCCTGCGGTGCCGACGGCATCGTCGTGTCGAACCACGGAGGCCGCCAGCTCGATGCCGTGGTGCCGGCGCTGCGGGCGCTGCCCGGCGTCGTCGACGCCGTGGGTGGCCGGGCCGACGTCATCCTCGACGGGGGCGTCCGTCGCGGGACCGACGTCGCCAAAGCCCTGGCGCTGGGAGCGAGCGCCGTGTCGATCGGGCGACCCTACGTGCTCGGTCTGGGCGCAGCCGGCGAGGCGGGGGCCACCGCCGTCGTGGAGCTCCTGCGGGCCGAGCTCGACGCGGTGCTCGCGCTGGTCGGCTGTCCCGACGCCAGCCGCCTCGACCGCAGCTTCGTGGTCCCGGCCGGTGGCCGGCCGGCGGGCAGCGCCCCCGACGGATGGTCGCCCCGGGCGGAGCCAGGCAGGGCCGACGTCCGCTGACCGGGCGGCCGGCTCACCCGCCCCCGGTGCGGGACCGGCGTGGCCTTCCGGGCGTGGCTTTTGTGGCGCGGCCCGTCGGGGGCGCCCCGTCCGGCGCTGCCCGCGTGGCGCGGCCCGTCGGGGGTGCCCCGTCCGGCGCGGTGATGCTCAGCCGGTCGCCCGGGTGGCCGCTGCCGCCCGCACCAGGCGCACCACGGCCCCCGCGGCCGGTGCCGGGACGCCCCGCCGCTCGGCGAGCGCCACCACGGCCCCGGTGATGGCGTCGATCTCGGTCGGCCGCCCCTGCAGCAGGTCCGTCGCCATCGACGTGTAGTGGTTGCCCGTGCCCGTGTAGGTGCGCACCGCGTTGGCCCAGGAGCGCTCCCGGTCGACGGGCACGCCCTCGGCGAGCGCCACACGGACGACCTCGTCGTGCAGCTGCTCCACCAGCCGGCGCACGTCGGGGTCGCGCCACGCGGTGCCCACGGGCACGCCGAGGAGGGCGCTCACCGGCCCCATCACGGCGAGGGCGAGCTTGTCCCAGATGGCGACGTCGATGTCGGCGGCGGGCTCCACGGGCATCCCGGCGGGCCCCATGAGCGCGGCCAGCGAGCAGGCGCCGGCCAGGTCGCCCCCGGCCACCCGGGGCGGCCCGACGTAGGTCGTCGACCTGCCCGCTGCCGTCATGGCGCTCACGAACACGGTGCCCGGCACCCGCCGTTCGGCACCGATGGTCGTGAGCCCCGGCAGCACGCGATCGGCACCGAGCGCCTCGGCCAGCACGGCGTCGTTGCCGAGCCCGTTCTGCACGGTCGTGACCCAGGTCCCGGGCCCGACGAACGGACGGGCAGCCTGGGCGGCCCCCGCGGTGTCGAACG
>JAJZYI010000264.1 GCA_021798135.1 Actinomycetes bacterium
GCGCCGTGCGACGCCGGCGCGACGTCACCGGTTCGGGCCGGTCGGCGCGCCGCGCCGGCGACGCGGATGGTGTCACCCAGCCGGACCAGCGGGGCGCCCAGCCGCAGGGGCCGGCCGCCGCCCGAGCGCGCGGCCAGGCCCGGGCGGGAACCCGCGGTCCGCCCGACCACCGGCGCTCCCCCGGTCAGCACCCGCGGGTCCAGGCCGGGACGGCCCTCGGCCCACAGCGCGGCAACCACCCGGCGGAGCTGGTCGAGGCCCCGGCGCTTGGCGCTCGCCGCGTCCACGCACAGGATGTCGCGGCCGTGCAGGGTGTCCTCCACGAAGCCGCTGAGGCTCCCCGTGCCGACCTGGACGAAGCCCCGCACGCCCGCCGCCCACAGGTTCTCGACCGTCTCGCGGAACCGGACCGGCTCCAGGAGGTGCCGGATGCCCAGGACGCGGACCGCCTGCTCGTCGTCGGGGTACGGCGCGCAGATCGTCGCCGACCAGGTCTCGACGGCCGGCGTGCTGTAGGGCAGGCCGTCGACGAGGTCGATGATCCTCCCCAGGTAGGGCTCGAGCATGGGGGAGTGGAACCCCGAGCGGAACGGCAGCTCCACCGCCATGATCCGGCGCTCGCGCAGCCGGGCCAGCACCGAGCGCACGGCCGCCTCCTCGCCGCAGATGATGGCCTGGTGCGGGCAGTTGTCGTGCGAGACGACGACCCCGGGCACCTCGGCGACGGCCGGAGCCGCCTCGTCCACCCCGCACCCCAGCGCCGCGAACAGCGTGTCGGGCAGCTCCATGCGGGCGATGTCGAGGCTGGCGAACAGCTCGTCGTAGGTGGCCTCGGGCGCCATCTTGGCGACGAGGGTGGCGGTGAGCTCGCCGACGCTGTGGCCGCCGATCACGTCGGGGGCGATGCCGCAGGCGGCCAGGGCCCGGTTGAGCATGCGGCCGACGGTGACGATGCCCTGGGCCTGGAAGCCCACGAGGCCCACCGGCTCGATGTCGGGGACCGGCACGCCCAGCATGGCGGCGACGTCCTCGACGTGCGGCGCGAACTCGGGCTCCACGCCCGGGAAGAGGAAGGCGAGCCGGCCGCGGTGGGACCCCTGCGGGTCGAGGAGGCCGTCGGTGGTGAACCACAGGTCGCTGCGCCCCCGCCACGGCCGGCCCTGGGACACCACCCTGCGGGCGACGGCCAGGCGCTTGGCGGTGGCTCCTACCATGGCCAGGCGGACCGGGCCGTCCGGCAGATCGGCCAGGTCGTCGCGCGCCAGCAGCGCCTCGTCGTCGGCCGGGGTCCCCAGCTGGGCCAGGATGTCCTCGGCGCTGGCGCCGGCCAGCAGCAGGACGCGCTCGGCGGCGTCCGCGCCGCGCACCGGCGCGCCCGCTGCGGCGGCTGCCCGCTTGGACGAGCGGCGCAGGGCGGCGGCCACCGTGGCCGGCGTGGCGCCGGGCGCCTCCTGCAGCACGACGTGGGCGTTGGTGCCCCCGAAGCCGAAGGCGTTGACGCCGGCCAGGCGGGGCGCCCCTCCTGCCTCCCACGGCTCGGCCCGGTCGACGATCCGGAACCGGCTGACGGCCAGGGCCCGGCTCGGCTCCTCGCAGTTGATGGTGGGCGGCAGGATCCCGTGGTGCAGGGCGAGGACGGCCTTGATCAGCCCGGCCGCCCCGGCGGCGGGCATGGTGTGGCCGATCATGGACTTCACCGACCCGAGCCCCGGGCGAGCCGGGCTCGCCGGGTCGGCGGCGTCGCCGGCGCCGAAGAAGGCGGCGATGGTCTCGAGCTCGGTGCGGTCGCCGGCCGGGGTGCCGGTGCCGTGCGCCTCGAGGAGGCCGACGCCCGCCGGGTCGAGGCCCGAGTCCGCCCAGGCGCGCTGCAGGGCCAGCAGCTGGCCGGCCATCTTGGGGCGCATCAGGCTGGTGTCGCGGCCGTCGGAGGACACGCCCGTGCCGGCGATCACGGCGTACACCCGCCGGCCGGCCCGCACGGCGTCGGACAGCCGCTGCAGCACCACGACGCCGGTGCCCTCGCCGATGAGCAGGCCGTCGGCCTTGCGGTCGAACGGCCGGATCACGCCGGTCGGGCTGAGCGCCCCGAGCTGGGTGAACACGCTCCAGAAGGTGACGTCGTGGCAGTGGTGGCTGCCACCGGCCAGGACCACGTCGCAGCGCCCCGACCGCAGCTCGCGCACGGCGTGGTCCACGGCCACGAGCGAGCTGGCGCACGCCGCGTCGACCGTGTACGCCGGCCCCTGCAGGTCGAGCCGGTTGGCGACGCGGCTGGCGGTCAGGTTCGGGACGAGGCCGATCATCGCCTCGGGGTGCTCCGGCCCGAGCTGCTGGCGGAACGCCTCGCGCACCCGCTCGACCTCTTCCTCGGCGATGCCCGGCAGGACCTCGCGCAGGGTGGTGCAGACCTGCTCGGCGACCCGGACGCGCTGGTCCAGGCGGACGATCCCGGCGTTGTAGTAGCCGCCGCGGCCCAGGATGACGCCGACCCGGCGCGGGTCGTCGACCAGGTCGTCGGTGCCGCCGGCGTCCTCGACGGCCGCGGCGGCCACGCTCAGCGCCAGCAGCTGGTCCGGGTCCGCGTGGTCCACCGCCACCGGCATGATGCCGAAGCGGGCCGGGTCGAAGGTGGCGATGTCGTCGACGAACCCGCCCCGGCGGCAGTAGAAGCGCTCCGCCCCGGCGTGCTTGGGGTCGTAGTACTCGGGGTCCCACCGCTCGGCGGGCACCTCGGTGATGGCGTCACGGCCGGCGACGATGTTGTCCCAGAACGTCGCGGCGTCGGGCGCGGCGGGGAACAGCGCCGCCAGCCCGACCACCGCGATCGGCTCTGCGGCGCTCATCCCGGCCCGGCGAGGCCGGCCGTCCCGGCGTGGGCCACCACCACCTGGGCGTCCCCCGACGGATCGGCCAGCTCCCGCAGCAGGTGCCCAACGGCGTCCTCGGGGTCGAGGAGGCCGACGCCGCGTCGCCGGTAGTGCTGCTCGAGCTGGGGCGACACCATGCCCGCCCCGCCGCCCCACGGTCCCCAGTCCACCGACAGGACCCGGACCCCGGGGTGCTGCGCCATCATCCACGCCAGGGTGTCGAGCGTGTCGTTGGCCGCCGCGTAGTCGGCCTGGCCGCGGTTCCCGAAGACGCCCGACACGCTGCCGAAGAGCACCAGCGTGGAGCGGCCGTCGCCGGGGCCGTTGCTCTCGCCGCCCTGGGCGGCCAGCCAGGTGGCGGCGGCCACCGCGCCGGTCACCTTGGTGCCGAAGACCGTGGCGAACGCCTCCGGCGTCTTGTCGGCGACCAGCTTGTCGTCGATCACCCCGGCGCCGTGCACGACCAGGTCGACCCGGCCGTGCCGGGCGGCGACGGTGTCCAGCAGGGTCCGGACCTGGTCGCCGTCCGCCGCGTCGACCACGTGGTACTCCACGTCGGCCCCCGCTTCGCGCATCGCCTGCAGGTTGGCGCGCAGCTCGCGCCGGGCGAGCACGGCGCGCGCCGTCCGCTCGACCTGGGCGGTGTCGCGGACGCCCGACGCCACCAGGGCGCCGCGCAGCGCCGGCAGGTCGGCGGCCGCCACCAGCGCCGGGTCCTCGGGCTCGTCGCCGAGCTCCGTGCGGCCGGCGACCACGATGTGGCAGCCAGGCGTCGCGGCGAGGGCTCTGGCCACCGTGGCGGTGATGCCCCGGCCCCCGCCCACGAGCACGGCCACGCCGCCAGGGCCGAGCGGGACGGGCGGCAGGCTCCCCGCACCCGTCTCGTCCACCGTGACGATCTCGGTGGTCAGCCGGGCACCGTCGGCGTACCCGACGACCGTCGGGCCCGCGCTGTCGAGCAGCTCCTGCAGCAGCACGTCGGCCAGCTGGTCCGGGCTCGTCTTGGGGTCCACGTCGACGGCCCGCACGAGCGTCCCGGGGAGCTCCTGGGCCAGCGTCCGGCACAGACCGGCCATCCCCGCCCCCGAGGGCACCGTCGGCACCGGCTCGGCGCTCGAGGAGCGCCGGCCGAGCCGCCCGCCGGTCGCCGACACGCCGACGAGCCAGCGCGCGCCGGCGAGCGCCCCGGCCCGCAGGACCGGATAGGCGTCGCTGGCGGTGACGTCGTCGTCGGGGTGCAGCGCCCCCAGCTCCACCACGCCGTCGGGGTGCAGCGCCCCGAGCTCCACCACGCCGTCGACGTGGCCGGCCGCCACCTCCTCGCACGCGGGCGCCTCGGCCCCGGGCCGGATGATCCTCGCCGTCGCGCCGTGGGCCTCGAGCCGCTCCGCCAGCGCCAGCGCCACGCCGCGCCCGTCGTCGGTCAGGCAGAACACGGCGTCGCGCAGCCGGTCGTCCGCACCGGGCCGGGCCGGGCCGGCATCGACCAGGCGCACGGCCATCCGGGCGGCGCGCTCGCGGGCGGGCTCTCCGGCAGGAGCGACGGCAGCGACACCCGCCACCGCGGGTGCTGCCACGTCCGGCGCCACCTCGCCGCGGTGCGCCACGATCCAGTCGACGATCCCCCGCATCGTCTTGATCTGCGCCAGCTCCTCGATCACCTCGTCCTCGACGTCACCGTCCGCGCCGGTCGGCAACCCGACCCGCTCGGCCAGCTCCCCGAGCACCTCGATCCGCTTGATCGAGTCGATCGACAGGTCCGCCTCCAGGTCCTGGTCCGGGTCCAACATGTCCAGCGGGTAGCCCGTCCGCTCCGCCACCAGCGACGTCACCGCCGCCAACAGCCCCGCCGCGTCCAGACCCCCACCAGCCACCGGCCCCGCCACCACACCACCGGCCACACCGGCCACACCCGCCACACCACCGGCCGGCGCAGCCACACCCGCCACACCGGCCACACCCGCCACACCGGCCACACCATCGACCGCCGCCGCCACACCGGCCACACCCGCCACCGCGGGTGCTGCCACGTCCGGCGCCACCTCGCCGCGGTGCGCCACGATCCAGTCGACGATCCCCCGCATCGTCTTGATCTGCGCCAGCTCCT
>JAJZYI010000265.1 GCA_021798135.1 Actinomycetes bacterium
GGCGAGCCGTCGGCGTCGGCAGCTCGGGTGCCGGCGCCCGCAGGCGGGCCGACCCGGTCGGGTCCGCCGCGGGCCGCTGGACCGTCCTCCCGGGGCGGGGTGGAGGTGCCCCCGGCGTCGGCCGGATCGCCGGGTCCCGCGTACCCGGACCCGGTGCCCGCGCCCGTGCTCCCGCCGGGCACGTCTGGACCACGGGTCGTCACGGCGGACCCGCCTGCTACGAGTGGCTGACCGGCACTCGCCTGCCGGGCTCGGCCTGCGGGGCAGCGGCGACGGGTGCCCGGACCTCGAGGATGCCATCCCTGTAGCTCGCGCTCACCTGCTCCTCGTCCACCCCCTCGGGGAGCGGGATCGTACGGGCGAACGAGCCCGAGCGCAGCTCGCGCCGGTGGAAGTGCCGCCCCTCCTGCTCGCTGGTCTCGGTGCGCTCCGCCCTGATCCGCAGGGTGTGGTCGCTCACCGTCACCTCGACGTCCTTGTCGGGGTCGATCCCGGGAAGCTCAGCCCGGACCACGAGCTGGTCCCCTTCCGTGAACTCCTCCACCTCGATCATCTGCCGCCCGTCGCCGAAGTCGAGGAGCTCGTCGAACCACCTCCACGGCGGCCTGGCGACGATCGGTCGATCGCGCCACGAGACCACGCCTCGCTCTCCCTGCCGATGCTGTGCCATCTGCGTCCTCCTTTGCGACCGTGTCCCGGGCGCACCACGCCGGAACCACGCACCGTTGCCGGCGCCGCCGGACGCAACGTGACCGGTGCACCACCGTTCGCGAAGTCCGGCGACGCCGACGAGTGCCATGCTCCGGTGCCCGCGCCAACGGCACCGGCGTCCCTCGCCGGGTCCCGACCCCACCATGCAGCCGATGCCCGGGCGCCACTAGGGCCGTTCGTCCCCGTGGCCCGACCTGCTGCGCCGCCGCCCTCGACGCGCCCTCGCACGCCGGTGCGCGCGGCGGGCGCAGGTGCCCGGGCGGGACCTTCGACCCTTGGAGCGCCCGCCACCACGTGGTGGAATTCCTCTGTGGCCGTGGCCGACCGGAGCGTCGGCAGCGGGGCCGATGGACGCTCACCCGCTCGGGCTCGACCGGCTCCCCTCGCCGCTCCGGTCGGCATGGCCACGATGGCCATCAGCATCTGCCACCAGTCTGCCACCGAGGCGGTCAGGCGTGCTGGTGCCCGTCAGGGCGCCACCGTGGCAGGGCCCGGCACCACGACCACCGGGGTGTGCGCGTGCGCCGTCAGCTCGTGGCTGGTGCTGCCCAGGAGGAGCCCGGGGAACCCGCCCGACCCCCGCCTGCCGACGACGATCAGGTCGGCTCCGACGTCGCGGGCGACGTGCAGCAGGGCGATCACCGGGTTGCCGTCGGCGACCACGCAGCGGTGGACCACCCCGGCCGCCTGCAGCGGCGCGCACCACCGGTGCAGGGAGGCCTCGGCCTGGGCCCGATGGTCCGGGCCGCGAGCCGCGGGGCCGCGCCCTTCCGGGGCCACGCCACCGGCGCGGGGGGCCTCCGACCCCCCGGTCACGGCGGCCTGCGCCTCCGGGGGCCCTTCGCCCCCCGGAGGCAGGTGGCTGAGCAGCCCGAGCGCGTGCACGGCCACCACCTGGCCGCCCAGCGCCCCGACGAGACCGGCGGACCACGCGAGCGCGGCGCCCGACGCCTCGGACCCGTCGGCCCCGACCACCACCGTGACCGGCCCGGTCACCGCACCGCCGCCTGCTCCTGGTCGACGCGGGCGGCGACGACGGCCGAACCTCCCGGGCCGCCGGACGACGCCGCCTCGGGCCGGAAGTCCTCGCCGAGCACGGCCGCCAGCGTGGCACCCGCCGACAGGCGGAGCGCCTCCTCGTCGTAGCCGCCCTCGAGCACGAGCACCGTGCGCCCGGCGCGCGGCGCCAGGGCCTGCACCCGCCGGGCCAGGTCGGCGAAGTCCCCGGCCGTCAAGGCGAGGTCGGCCAGGGGATCGCGCCGGTGCCCGTCGAACCCGGCGGAGACCAGGACCCAGTCCGCCGCGAACCGCTCCGCCGCCGGAGCGAGCACCTCGTCGACCGCCTGCAGCAGCACGTCCCCGGTCGCTCCGGGCGGGAGGGGGACGTTCAGGTTCGTCCCCAGCGCGCGGGGCCCGCCGACCTCCGACGCCCGTCCGGTCCCCGGGAACAACGGCCACTGGTGGGTGGACACGTAGAGCACGTTGGGCTCGTCCCAGAAGATCGACTGGGTCCCGTTGCCGTGGTGGACGTCCCAGTCGACGACCAGGACCCGCTCGCCGCCTGCGACCAGCGCCGCCGCGGCGACGGCGACGTTGTTGACCAGGCAGAAGCCCATCGCCTGGTCCTCCGTGGCGTGGTGGCCCGGCGGCCGCATGGCCACGAAGGCGGCGTCCCCCTCGCCCCTGCGCAGCGCTTCGATGGCGGCCAGCGGCGCGCCGGCGGCGAGCACGGCGGCCTCCCAGGACTCGGGGACGGCGACGGTGTCGGGGTCGATGGCACCGCCGCCCGCGCGGCAGAACGACCGCAACGCGTCGAGGTAGGTCGACCGGTGTGCCCGGGCCAGCTCGTCCGGCGTCGCCGGCCGCGGGTGCACCGCCACGACGGCGTCGCGCAGCCCCGCCGCGTCGATCCCGGCCAGCGCGGCCGTCACGCGGACCGGGCGCTCGGGATGGCCGGCCCCTGTCCGGTGACGGTCCATCTCCGGCGCGGCGACCACCACGAGCACACGCGCCAGCCTAGGTTCCGGGCCCCGCCTGCGTCCGCCGCGCGACGGGCTCCCCGGCCGGTGCTGTGCCGTCACGAGACGACGCCTCGCCGACGGCGGACCGGTTGCCGGCGCGCCCGGGCCGCGGTGCCGGGCCGGCCCGGTTGGGACCGCCACCGGGCTCAACGGCACCGGCGGCGACGTGCACGGGCGGCAGGCCCGACGGCGCCGGGCGGCGCGGAGCCGGGACGCCGATGATCTCGTAGACGGCGGTGCCGTCGAGCGTCTCGTGCTCGAGGAGGCCGGCGACGAGGGCGTCGAGCTCCCGCCGGTGGTCCCGGAGCAGGTCCACGGCGCGCTCCTCCGCCTGCCGGAGCAGCCGGGCGACCTCGGCGTCGATCGCCGCCTGGGTCTGCTCGGCGAACGGGCGGCTCGTGAACTGGGGCCCGCCCTCGCCGAGGAACGCGGAACCGCCGCTCGGATAGCCGACCGGCCCCAGGGCCGACGAGAGCCCGAGCTCCCGGACCATCTTGGTCGCCAGGTCCGTCGCACCGGCGAGGTCGTTGGCGGCGCCGCTCGACGCCTCTCCCAGCACGACGAGCTCGGCGGACCGCCCGCCGAGGCGCACCGCCAGGGAGTCGAGCAGGAAGCTCTCCGGGTAGAGGTGGCGCTCGACGAGCGGGATCTGGTGGGTGGCTCCGAGGGCCGGGCCTGCGGGCAGGATGGTGACCTTCTCCACGGGATCCGCGTGGCAGAGCGCGGCGACCAGCGCGTGGCCGGCCTCGTGGACCGCGACCGACCGCTTCTCCTCGGGGAGCAGGACGTTCGACCCCTCGCGCCGGCCCAGGATGATCCGGTCGCGCGCAGCGTCGAAGTCCTGCGCCCGCACCACCGCCCGGCCCTCGCGCACGGCCACGATCGCCGCCTCGTTGGCCAGGTTCGCCAGGTCGGCGCCGCTGAAGCCGGGCGTCCCCCGGGCCAGCGCGTCCAGGTCCACCGTGGGGTCGAGCTGCTTGCCGCGGCAGTGGACGGCCAGGATCGCCTGGCGCTCGAACTGGTTGGGCAGCGGGATCGTGACCTGCCGGTCGAACCGCCCCGGCCGGAGCAGTGCCGGGTCGAGCACCTCGGGCCGGTTCGTCGCGGCGAGCACGACGATGCCCTCGGCCGGATCGAAGCCGTCCATCTCGGCGAGCAGCTGGTTGAGGGTCTGCTCGCGCTCGTCGTTGGAGATCAGGGCGCCTCCGGCGCTGCGGCGCTGGCCGATCGCGTCGATCTCGTCCACGAAGATGATCGCCGGAGCCCGCTTGCGGGCCTCGGCGAACAGGTCCCGCACCCGAGCGGCGCCCACGCCCACGAACATCTCGACGAAGCTCGACCCGGTGACGGACAGGAACGGCACGCTCGCCTCGCCCGCCACGGCTCGTGCGAGCAGCGTCTTCCCGGTGCCGGGCGGGCCCACCATGAGCACGCCACGCGGCGCCACCGCGCCCGCCAGCTGGTAGCGCTCCGGCCGGCGCAGGAAGTCCACCACCTCGGTGACCTCGGCTTTCACCCCCTCGTAGCCGGCGACGTCGGCGAAGCTGGTGCTCGGCCGCTCCGTGTCGAACACGCGCGCCTTCGACTTCCCGACGGCCGCCACCCTCCCGGCGGCACCGGACGCCCCCTGGCTCATCCGCCACCACAGCCAGCCGAGCACGGCCAGGGGCACCAGCAGGATGAGCCACGACAGCAGCTCCGTGCCGAAGCTGGTGCCGGGGGGTGAGGCGTCGATGGTGACCTTCGCGTCGCGCAGCTGCGTGAGCAGGTCCTGGCCGGCCTGCGTCGGGATCACGGTGGTGTAGGCCTTGCCGTCGGTGAGCGATCCGTTCGCCGTCCCGTCGGACGCGAGGGTGACGCTCTTCACCTGGTGCGCGGCGACCCGGTCGAGGAACGTCGAGTAGCTCAGCGTCTCGGTGGGGGTCCCCTTGGTGCCGGGCAGCACGATGAAGAGGACGATGCTGGCCAGGACGGCGAGCGGGAGGAGCCAGTGCCGCCACGACGGCGGCGGCGGCGGGGCGGGCGGCGCCGGCTTCTCGCCCGGCGGCGGGGGCGTGGCGTGCTTGGTCACCGACGCCTCCCGGCCGGGAGGCGGCCGAGGCGGCCGGCCCCGGCGTGCCCTCGCGCCGAGCCGGCCCCGGCGTGCCCTCGCGCCGAGCCGGCCCCGGCGTGCCTTCGCACCGTCCGGGCCATGGTGTCCCCGCGTGCCGAGCGGGCCCCGGCGCCCCC
>JAJZYI010000266.1 GCA_021798135.1 Actinomycetes bacterium
CGCCGTGTGCCCTGGCCGCCCGCCGGCGCCGTGTGCCCTGGCCGCCCGCCGGCGCCGTGTGCCCTGGCCGCCCGCCGGCGCCGTGTGGCCCGGCCGGCACGGCCGTGGCCGGTAGGCTGCCGTCGTGGAGGCGGCGTTCTTCGACCTGGACAAGACCGTCATCGCCCGGGCTTCGCTCGCCGCCTTCGGCCACCCGCTGTACCGGGACGGGCTGGTGTCGAGGTCGACGGTGGCGAGGGCGCTCGTGTCCCAGTTCGTCTACCTGCACCTGGGTGCGAGCGAGGACCGCCTGGACCGGATCCGCGAGTCGGTGCTCACCCTCGCGCGGGGCTGGGATCGCGAGCGCGTGGCCAGGATCGTCCGCGAGACCCTCGACCAGGTCGTCGAGCCGATCATCTTCGCCGAGGCCCTGGACCTCATCGAGCAGCACCAGGCGGCCGGGCGTGCGGTGTTCCTCGTCTCGGCCTCGCCGTCTGAGATCGTCGAGCCGCTCGGCGACTACCTGGGCGTCGACGGCACCATCGCCAGCCGGGCGGTGGTCGACGCCGACAACCGCTACACGGGTGCCATGGCGTTCTACTGCTACGGCCCGTACAAGGCCGAGGCCATGCGGGACCTGGCACGCGAGCAGCAGATCGACCTGGCCGCGTCCTACGCCTACAGCGACTCCTACACCGACGTGCCGATGCTCGAGGTCGTCGGCCACCCCGTCGCCGTCAACCCCGACCGCGTCCTGAACCGGCTGGCCCGTGAGCGCGGCTGGCCGGTCGTGCAGTTCGTCCGGCCGGTCCGGCTGCGCGGCCGAGTCCCGGTGGCTGCGCTGCCGACGGCGGCGCTCGCCGGCGCGCTGGCCGCGACCGGCATGGCGCTGGCGATGTGGCGGCGGAGCCAGCGCCTGCCCGTGCCCCGGAGCGCCGGCACGAGCTGACGGGCGGGCAGCGCCGTCCGCCGCTGACGTGGAGGCCAGTCGGACCGCCGGTCCGGCCGCCCGCCGTGCGGCAGGCCCGGACCGGCGGGCGACGGGTCAGGCGGAACGCAGCTTTCGGGCAGCGACGAGACCGAGGGCGACGAGGACACCGAGGAGCACGAGCTTCTTCATGGTGGCCGATCCTAGGCCGGCCGGCCATCGTCCGCCGCTCGACCTGGCCCGCGCTCGACGGGGCCGGCGCTCGGCCCGGCCGGTGGGCCCCTCCGCTCAGCTGCGCCCGGCGCCATGGCGGCACCGGGCTGCGCTCAGACGGTCAGCAGGTCGCGGGCGCCGGTGTCCGAGGACGGGTGACGGAGCTTGGACATGGCCCGGGCCTCGATCTGGCGGATCCGCTCCCGGGTCAGGTTGAAGTGCTCGCCGACCTCCTCGAGCGTGCGGGGCTCGCCCCGGTCCAGGCCGAACCGCAGGCGCAGGATCTCGCGCTCGCGCTCGTCGAGCGGCGAGAGGAGCCGGTTGATCTCGTCCGGGAGCAGGGACGTGGCCGCCACCTCGAAGGGCGACTCGGCCGAGCGGTCCTCGACGACATCGCCGAGCTCGGCGTCGCCGTCCTCGCGCAGCGGCTCCGAGAGCGAGAGCGGCTCGGCCCGGAAGCGCAGGGCTTCGATCAGCTTGTCCTCGGGCATCTCGACCTCGGCGCCCAGCTCCGCCAGGGTCGCCGGCCGGCCGAGCTTCAGCTCGAGCCGGGCCTGCGCCTTCTGCACCCGGGCAAGCGTGTCACCGGCATGGACGGGCAGCCGGATGGTGCGTCCCGTGTTGGCGATGCCCCGGGTGATGGCCTGGCGGATCCACCAGGTGGCGTACGTCGAGAACTTGAAGCCCTTGCGCCAGTCGAACTTCTCCACGGCGTGCATCAGGCCGAGGTTGCCCTCCTGGATCAGGTCCAGGAGGGGCAGGCCGGACGCCTGGTACTTCTTCGCGATCGAGACGACCAGGCGGAGGTTGGACTGCACGAAGGTCTGCTGCGCCTGCTCCCCGCTGATCATGCGGCGCTTCAGGTCGCGCCGCTTGGCCGCCGAGAGCTCCTTGCCCTTCGAAGCGACCTCCTGCTCGGCCTCGCGACCGGCCTCGATGGCCTGGGCCAGGCGCACCTCGTCGTCCTTGGTGAGCAGGGGGTACTGCCCGATGTCGGTGAGGTAGAGCCGGACCAGATCTTCCTCGTCCCGCTCCACGCGCTCCTTGGCCAACGTCGCAACCCTTCGTCGTGCACTCACCCGGCCACGGCCGGCGTACCGCTGTCCCGTACTCGCTCGACCGGAACGCCCGCGGGCGTGCCGGCACAGCACCAGTCGCGCGGGACGGCTGGCCCGGGTCTCCCCCGGCGGCCAGCGGCTGCCGGCGGCCATCGCCGACCGGGGCCGTGCCGGCGCAGGTGACGTCCGCGCCGGACGGGCGGTCCCCGCCGGTCCCGTCGCCGCTACGCGGCGCCGGTGGTCCGTTCCTGCGACACAGCCGGGGCCCAGGTGCTCGCAGCCTCGTCTCGCTCGCTCGTGGAGCCAGTCTACCGGCGTCGTCAAGCCTGAATCTCACCCTCGGCGCGTGGGACGCTGCGCGACCGTCCCCACCGGGCCCCACCTGTTGAGAACAGTGTTCTGACGACGGCCCTCCGTGGCGGCGCCGGGCCGGCCGCTGCCGTGACGGTACCTGCGGCGACCGGCCACAGGCACCGGGCGCCGGGCCCGTCAGAGGGCGGTGCCGGCCACCGGCACCGGGCACCTGGGCGGCGACCGGCCACCGGCACCGGGCCCGTCAGGGGGTGACCGGGCCCGGCGCCGACGGCAGCGGGCGGGCGGTCAGCAGTTCGACGGCGCCGGCTTCCCCTCGATGCGGTGCTGGATCCAGCTGTCCACGTTCGCCTGGGCCTCGAGCTGGGTGGTGACGTGCTCACCGGGGTAGCCGACCAGTTCGGTCGTGACCCCCATGGCGCAGTACTGGTCGTGCAGGGTCTGCTCGACGCCGTAGGGGATCACCTCGTCCACCAGCCCGTGGTACTGGTACAGGGGCACGGACGGCTTCATCGTGCCCAGGTTGTTCTCGTCGAGCACCTTGGTCCACGCCGGCGAGGTGATCGGGTCCACCCCGCCGATGGTGTAGTCCTGGATCGACTTGCCGGCGTACGTGGTGAGCGCGGTGCCCTGGCACATCTCGTCGAGGGCCGCCAGGGCACTCTGTCCGGTGGGCGTGAGCGAGGCCTGCAGGTCCACGCCCGGGTACGCGTAGCTGAACCCCAGTGCGGTGCCGGCGAGGAAGGCGAAGAAGGTCGACCCGTTGATGTTTTTCGCCACCGCCTGCAGGTTGGCGGGCGTGCCACCGGCCGCCACGCCCACCAGGTGGAGGCCGGGAGCGTAGGTCGGCTGCTCCTGGGCCGCCCAGTCGGCGGCGGCTCCACCCTGCGAGTACCCCTCGACGGCCGTGAGCGACGCCGGCGACAGCCCGTCGCCGGGGAGGTGCTCGGCGGCGCGCAGGGCGTCCAGCACCGAGTAGCCCTCGGGGATGCCGACGTTGTACTCCTCGGTGTTGGTGGTGCCGAGACCCGGGTAGTCGTCGACGACCACCGCATACCCCAGGTTGAGCAGGTTCTGGACGGCGAAGCCCTCGTCGAAGTTCCCGGCGGCCATCTCGGCGGACGGCGCGCACTGGTTGCCCCAGCCCTGGGTGCCGGGCGCGTAGGCGACCAGCGGGCGGGCGCCGAGCCACGGCGTGCTCGGCACCACCACGGTGGCCGTGTCGGCGATCGGGCTGCCGTCGGCGTTGGTGGACAGGTACATCACGTTCCACACCGAGCCGGCGACCTGCGTGGTGCGCGCCCAGTTCGTGTACCAGACACCGGTCTCGTAGCGGATGATGGTGCCCGGCGCGCCCTGGGGCAGCGGGGTGGGCGGCACCCAGAAGGCCGGCCCCGTGGGCGTGGACGTGCCCGCCGGCAGCGGCGACGACGTGCAGCTCGCGGCGAGCACGGCCACGGCGGCCGCCACCAGCAACGACAGGCGTCGACCACCGCGGCGGGCAACGGGCGGCTCGGGCCGGTCCCAGTTCCGGGGCGCGCGCGACCACGGCATGCGATGCATCAGGATCCCCCGTTCTCTCCCCAGAGGCCGGCAGCTCCCTCCTGCTCGCCGGCGCCTCGGGGGCATCGTACGGATCGTGGGACCCGGCGTCCAGAGAAAGATGAACATTTCTCATGTTCATTTTCTCACGAGCTGCAGCGGCTCACCACCTCCCGCAGGTACAGCCGCTGGAGCACCTTGGCCTCCTCGATCACCGCCGGGTCCCCGCCGGGGTCGGTCCGGAAGGCGAGCTGCAGCATGGCGTCGCCGATGTGCACCGCCACCCGGCAGCACTGCAGCAGCCGGTCGTCGTCCACCAGGTCCTCCTGGGCGAGCAGGATCCGGCGCAGCCCCTCGGCGAGCAGCTCGTTGTTGGCGTCGTCGGCCCGCCGGATCTCGGGGCCGAGGAACCGGCCGAGCCACAGCCTCACGTAGCCCGGCCGTGCCCGGTAGCCCTCCACGAAGCTGTCGAACACCCGGTCGACGAGGTCGGTCCAGTGCTCCTCGCTCGACGCCTCCACCAGGGCGGCCATCAGCTCGGCGAACTCGCCGAGGTAGCGCAGCGCCAGCGCGTCGACCACCGCGTCCTTGTCGCTGAAGAACTGGTAGAGCGTCCCCACCGGGACCTGCGCCTCGGCCGCGAGCCGGCGCACCGACAGGGCCTCGTACCCCTCGGAGGCCAGGATCGACTCGGCACTGGCGAGCAGCCGGGCCACCCTCGCCTGGCTCCTCGCCTGGCTCGGCATCCGCCGCCGGCCGCGTGCCGGCGGCCGGGCCCGATCGGCGTCGGTGGCCGGCACGTCCATGCGCCATTCGTAGCCGACCCCGTCCCAGCAGCGGGGGCAGGCCCCGCCGGCGCCCCCGGCCGGCGACAGGTCGGCGGGTGGCGCGCCGGCCG
>JAJZYI010000267.1 GCA_021798135.1 Actinomycetes bacterium
CCACCGCCGGGCCCGGTCGCCTGCGCGCCGTTCCCGCCGGCGCGACCGCCTCCGCCCCGGTGCCGGCCCGAGCCGGTCGGGCCGGCTCGCGGCTCCCGGGCAGGGGGCGGCCCCCGTTCCGGCCCGTCCGGGTGGGGGAGGTCGAGCTGGCCGAGCCGCTGCCCGACCTGCCGGGCGGCACGGGCGCGCTCGGCGTGCCGTACGGCGCCGAGCGGGTCCTGGTCCGCCTGCACGGCGTCCCCGTCGGCACCGTCGAGGTCGGCCTGCCCGACCCGTCGCCGACGGGGGAGCCGACGGGCGTTCCGGCGACGTCGCTCGCCGACGCCATCGTGCGACACCTGGCCGGGCCGGTCGCCGCCCACCTCCGGGCGGACGGGCTGCTCCCGCCCAGCCGCGACGGCGCCGAGACCGAGACCGTCGCGCAGCTGCTGGCCACCGGCATCCCGAGCCGCGCGCCCTCGGGCGCCGAGCCACCGTGCAGCCGGCCGACGGCCCTCGGGCCCGGAACCCCCATGGCGAGCGTGGTGATCGCCACGCGGCGCCGGCCCGAGCACCTGGTGCGCTGCGTCGAGTCCGTGCTCGCCGGCGACCATCCCAGGATGGAGGTGGTGGTCGCGGACAACGACCCCGCCGACCCCGCCACCCGGGTCGCGCTCCAGGCCCGCTTCGGCAGCGACCCCAGGGTCCGCTACGTCGCGCAGCCGAAGCCCGGCACGTCGCAGGCGCGCAACGCCGGGATCGCCGCCGCCGCCGGCGACGTCATCGCCTTCACGGACGACGACGTCACGGTGGACCGGCGGTGGCTGCGCACGCTGACGGCGGCGCTCGTCGACCACCCCGATGCCGGCTGCGTCACCGGCCTCACCGAACCGGCCGCCCTCGAGACCCCGGCTCAGGTGAGCTTCGAGCGGTTCGCCGGCTACGTCGGCGGGTACGTGGAGCGGACCTTCCGGCTCGACATGCGGCCCCGCCCGACCCGCCTGCACCCGTGGGTGCTGGGGATGGCGGGCGCCACCAACAACATGGCGATGTGGGCGACGACCGCCCGTGCCGTGCGCTTCGACACCCGGCTCGGCCCCGGCACCCCGACCCGCGGCGGCGAGGACCTCGACGTCCTGGCGCGGCTCCTCCTGGGCGGCCGCGAGGTCGTGTACTGCCCGGGTGCCCTGGCCCGCCACGAGCACCGCAGCGACGACAACGCCATGCGGCGCCAGGCGTTCGGCTACGGCTCCGGCGCCACGGCGGTGGTGGCCAAGTGGTTCGTGATCGACCGCACCCTACGGCGGGCCCTGCGCCGCGGCGCCGTCGGCGTGCTGCGGTCCGCCCTGCTCGGCGAGACCCGTCCCGGCGTGGCGCCCGAGGAGCGGGTGCCGGTGCCCGTCCGGCTGCACCAGATCGCCGGCTTCGTCGCCGGGCCCGTGCTGTGGGCCCGCTCCGCACTGCAGAGGCCGCCGTGGTGAACGCCGTCCCGATCCTCCTCTACCACTCGGTCGCCGACCACGCCGCCCGCCGCGACCTGCCCTTCACCGTCACCCCGGCCACCCTCGCCGGGCACCTGCGCGTCCTGGACGAGCGAGGTGCCACGACGCTCACGGTCAGCGACCTCGCCGAGCGCTTCCGCCTCGGCGCTCAGGTCGAACCGGGCACCGTCGTCGTGACGGTGGACGACGCCTACGCCGACACGGCCGAGGTACTCGCGCCGGCGCTGGCAGCGATCGGCATGACGGCGACCGTGTACGTGAGCACCGCCACCATCGGGTCGACCGTACGCGACAGCCGCATGATCTCGTGGGCGCAGGTGCGCGAGCTCGTCGACGCCGGGCTGGAGGTCGGCTCGCACGGGCACCGGCACGTGCCTCTCGACCTGCTGCGCGGCGCCACCGTGCTGGCGGAGCTCACCACGTCCAGGGCGCTGCTCCAGGACTGGCTGGGCGACGACGTCTCGACCTTCGCCTATCCGTACGGCTTCCACACCCCGGCCGTGGAGCACCTCGTCGCCGAGGCGGGGTTCAGGTCCGCCTGCGCCGTCAAGAACGCGCTCAGCCACCCGGGCGACGACGTGTACGCCCTGGCGCGGGTCACCGTCACCCGGGACACCGGGGCCGAGGACCTCGCCGCGCTCCTCGACTCGCTCCTCCAGTCGCCGACCCTGCCCCTGTCCACCGCCAGGCGCAGGGTGAAGACCCGTGTGTGGCGCGGAGCGCGCGAGGCCCTCCGGCTGGCACACATCGACATACCGGGAGCGTCATGACCACCCGCACCGATCTCCACCCCACGGTCGCCGAGCCGTGGCCGGCCGACGTCCCCCGCGCCGGCCGCCGCCCGGCCACGGGTCCCCTGCCCGCCGGCGCACCGCCGGGCGGACCGCCCCCGACCGGTGGCGGACGTGACGCCGCCTTCCGGCCGGTGCAGGTCCTGCAGGCCGAGCTCGACGGTCCGCTGCCGGAGCTGCAGGGGGGTGCCGGCCACCTGGGCGCCGCCTACGGCGCGGCGCGCCTCCTCGTCCGCCTCCACGGCGAGCCCCTCGGCACCCTCGACGTCCCGCTCGGCGAGGCGCCGGTGCCCGCCGCCCACGTCGCCGAGGCGGTCGCCCGCCGCTTCGCTGGCGCCATCGCCGACCACCTGGCGGCCGACGGCCTCGGCCCCGCCACGGTCGACGCCGCCGCCTTGCAGCGGGGGCTGGGCGAGCGCCGCGCCCCGGGGGACACACCGCCGTGCCACCACCGCCTCGCGCTGGGAGACCCCGTCGCGCCCGCCACGGTCGTGGTGGCCACGTGCCGGCGGGCCGGCCAGCTGCCGCGGACCCTCGACTCCATCCTGGCCAGCGACCATCCCGACTTCGAGGTCGTCGTCGTCGACAACGGGCCCGACGACCCCGCCACGCGCGCCGCCGTGCTGGGGCGCTACGGCGGCGATCCCCGGGTCCGCTACCTGCAGGAGCCCGTGGCGGGCCTGTCGCGCGCGCGCAACCTCGGCTACCAGTTCTCGCGCGGCGAGATCGTCGCCTTCACCGACGACGACGTCGTGGTCGACCCGCAGTGGCTGCGCGCCCTGGGCGCCGCGCTGGCCGCCCACCCCCGGGCGGCGTGCGCCACGGGCCTCGTCACCGCCGCCGAGCTCGAGACGCCCGCACAGGTCCTGTTCGAGGACTACGGCGGGCTGGCCAAGGGGTTCTCGCCACAGGTCTTCTCGCTCGCGCCCGACGGGCGCGGCCGCCGCCGGTTCCCCGAGTCGCCCGGGCGGTTCGGCACCGGTGGCAACCTGGCGGTGCGCAAGTCCTCGCTCCCCGACCTGTGGGGTTTCGACGTCCACCTCGGCGCCGGCAGCCGCGGCGCCGGCGGCGAGGACCTCGACGCCTTCGTCGACCTGCTGTACGCGGGGCACGAGATCGTGTACGAGCCCCGCGCCGTCGTGTGGCACACGCACCACCGCGACAGCGCCGTGCTGGCCGACAAGCTGCGCCAGTACGGCACGGGGCTCGGCGCCTTCCTGGCGAAGCAGCTCCTCGCCGGCGGCGGGCGGCGCGCCGACCTGCTGCGGGCCGTCCCCGACGGGCTGCGCTTCGCCGTGCGCCGCGGCTCCCGCCACGACCCCAGGGCCCGGGCGGGGTACCCGGCCGACCTGGTGCGTCGGGAGCTGTCGGGCATCGCCCGCGGACCGCTCGCCTACGTCAGCTGCCGCCTGCACGACGCGTGGGAGACGGCATGAGGGCCCCGACCGTCGGCATCCACATGCCCGTGCACGACGGGGAGCGGTTCCTGCCCCGCGCCGTGCAGACGCTGCTCGACCAGGACTTCGAGGACTTCGAGCTCGTCATCAGCGACAACGCCTCCACCGACGGCACCGAGGAGATCGCCCGCGCCTTCGTGGCGAGCGACCGGCGCGTCCGCTACGAACGCCACGACCGCAACCGCGGCGCGTCCTACAACTTCAACCGCCTGTTCGCCGTGTCGCACCCCGGCGCCCGCTACCTGAAGTGGGCGGCTGCGGACGACGAGCACCACCCGACCTACCTGCGCCGCACCGTCGCGCTCCTCGACGACGATCCCGGGCTGGTGCTCGCCCACAGCCTGACGGCCGACATCGACGAGGAGGGCTTCCGCCTGCGCGTGCGACGCCAGCCCGTGGAGCACCTGGGCGACCCGTCGCCCGCGACCCGCATCCGCGACCTGGTGACCCTCGCCCACGAGTGCTTCGACGCGTTCGCCGTCGTCCGGGCCGAGACCCTGCGGGCGACGCGGGGGGTCGGCCCGTTCTCGGACGCCGACAACGTGCTGCTCACCGAGATCGCCCTGCGCGGCCGGTTCGGGCGGGTGGACGAGGTCCTGTTCTTCCGGCGCCAGCACGCCGAGCGGTCCATGGCGTCCTTCCGCACGTCCCGCCAGAGGATCGCCTGGTTCGACCCGGGCCGCTCGCAGGACGGCTTCCCGGCGTGGCGGGTCGGTCGCGAGCTCGTGGGCGCCGTCCACCGGGCCCCGCTCGCCCTGCCGGAGCGTGCCGCCTGCTACCGCAGCCTGTCGGTGTTCGTCCGGCACAACTGGCCGGGGCTGGCGAAGAACGTGGTGCGCACGGCGGCGTCCGCCGCGGCCGACCGCGCCGTGCGGCGGGGCGGCGCGGCGCGTCGCGGGGTCGTCGCCCCGACGCCGGTGGCCGCCGGGGAGCTCTGACATGGTCCGGGGCGCGCCCGGGCCCAGCAGGGTCGTGGCACCTCCCCGGTCGGTGCCGGCCGTGCCCGCCCCCGCCGCCACGCCCACCAGGCTCCGCAAGGCCGGCCGGGTGGGCAGCGCCGTCGCACAGCCGGGCAGCGCCGGCCCCGTCGCACAGCCTGGCGGCGCCCTGCCGGGAGGTCCCGCGGCAGCCGGTGCTGGCCTGGACCCGGGACCGGGTGCCGCCGGCGGGCGGCT
>JAJZYI010000268.1 GCA_021798135.1 Actinomycetes bacterium
CGGCCGGTGCCGCTGCGCTCCCGGCCCCGCCCGGCGGCGGGCCCGGCCGCCGCCAGCTCGGCGGCCGCCCGGGGCGTGAGCAGGCCGGTGCGGTCGCCCCGGCTCTCGAGCTTCTGCCTGATGCTGCGGTACCGCGGCTCGCGCTCCTTCAGCTGGGCGAGCAGCGGGGAGGCGATGAAGATCGACGAGTAGGCACCGGAGAGCAGGCCGATGACGAGGGCGAAGCCGAAGTACTGCAGCGTGGTGGCCCCGAGGATCTGGGCCCCGACGACCAGGACCGACAGCACCGGAAGGATGGCCACCAGCGAGGTGTTGACGGACCGGGCGAGGGTCTGGTTCATCGACAGGTTGACGACGTCCTCGTAGGTCATCCTGCCGGTGGCGCCGATGCCCTTGGTGTTGTCGGCGACCCGGTCGAAGACCACGACGGTGTCGTAGAGCGAGTAGCCGAGGATGGTGAGGACGGCCACCACGGTGTCCGGGGTGACCTGCAGGCCCGACAGCGAGTAGACGCCGGCCACGACCAGCAGGTCGTGGAGCACGGCGGCGAGGGCGGCCACCGCCATCTTCCACTCGAAGCGCAGCGAGATGTAGATCACGACCACCGCGAAGAAGACGATGACGGCGATCACCGCCTTGTGGGTGATCTGGCTGCCCCAGGTCGGCCCGACCTCGGTGACGTTCTTCTCCGCGTTGGCGACGGAGCTGTGGGTGACCTTGGCGAGCGCCGCGGCCACCTTGTCCTCGACGGCGGTGCGCTGGGCGACCGGCAGCTTCGACAGGTCGGCCTGGACGTCGATGTGCGCGTTGGACCCGAGGCCGACGCCCTGCACCAGCGACGGGTTCACCCCGGCGCCCTGCACCGCCGAGGTGGCCTGGGCGACCGTGACGCCGTTGGCGGGCACCACCCACGACGTGCCGCCCCTGAACTCGATGCCGAGGTTGAGGCCGCGGACGCCGAGCGAGACCAGGCCGGCGACGATGACGATCCCCGACAGCAGGTACCACCACTTCCGGCGGCCGACGAAGTCGAAGTGGGTCTCCCCGCGGTAGAGGCGGCGCAGCGCCCCGTGGCGGGGCGCGTCGGCTGCGGGCAGTGCGCCCTCGGCGGTGGTCATCGGGCGTCCCCCTCGACGGCGAGGCCGCGGGCGATGCCGAGGTGCCGCGCCTCGGTAACCGTGCGGCTGCGGCCCAGGAGGATGACCATGGGCCTGGTGAAGAAGTAGGTCGTGAAGATGTCGAGGAGCGTGGACAGGCCGAGGAAGAAGGCGAAGCCGCGCACCGTGCCCACCGACAGGACGTACAGCACGATCGCCGCCGCCAGCGACACCGTGTCGGCGGCCAGCACCGTGCGGAAGGCGCCCTTGAAGCTCCGGTCGACCGACGTGCGGATCGACCGGCCGGCCCGGGCGTCGTCCTTGAGCCGCTCGAAGTAGACGATGTAGGAGTCGACGGTGATGCCGACCGACACGATCAGTCCGGTGACGCCGGCCAGGTCGAGGGTGAGCCCGAGCCCCGAGTGCCCGAGCGCGCTGATGATGGCCCACAGCAGGCCACCGGTGACCACCAGGCCCGACACCACCACCACGCCGAGGGCCCGGTAGTACACGATGGTGTAGAGCAGGACGAGCACCAGGCCGCCGATGCCGGCGGCCAGCCCGGCCCGCAGCGAGGACTTGCCCAGGGACGGGGTGACGATCTCCTTGTTCAGCTGGTTGAGCTTGACCGGCAGGGCCCCGTACGTCAGGTCGAGGGCGAGGTTCTTCGCCTGGGTCTGGGTGAACCCGCCGCTGATCTGCACGTTGCTGCCGAACGAGGTGAACGAGCTCTGCGTGGGCTGGGTGAGCGGGGCGGAGATGACCGTGCCGCCCAGGTCGATGCCGATCTCCTGGTGGAAGTACTTGGCGGCCAGGGCGTTCCATGCCGAGGCCCCCGACGACTTGAGCGTCAGGTCGACGACCCACTGGCTGTTCACGAAGGAGGCCTGGGCGCTGGCGATCTCGTTGCCGGTGAGCGCGGCGGGGCCGAGCACGCACCTCGGCGAGCAGCCGGAGCTCGCCGTGCCCGGCAGCAGCACGGTGGCGTTGCGCTGGGCGTAGTCGGCGTCGGGAGCGGTCGACGGGAACGGGCCGTAGGCCGGGTCGGCCGGCACGCTGTTCGCCGAGTACCCGGCCGCCAGCGACGAGTTCGGCGTGACGGCCAGGTTCGCCTGCGTCAGCTGGTACTGCGCGCCGCAGGCCGGCAGCGAGGCGCCGGGTGCCGGGGCGCCCTTGGCCGGCTTGGTGTACGCGGGGGCGTTGCACAGCACCGGGCGGAACAGCATCTGCGCGGTGGTCCCGACCAGGTTGATGACGGCCTGCGGGTCCTTGATGTTCGGCAGCTGCACCACCACGTTGCCGCCCTGGGAGTCGACCTGGGCACCGGACACCCCGGCACCGTCGATGCGGTTCCGGATGATGCTGATGGTCGTGTTCATCTCGCCGGTGCTGATCTTGTGGGCGGGCGCGTAGACCACCTGCGAGCCACCGGCCAGGTCGAGGCCCAGCAGCGGCGACCAGCCGGCGCCCAGCGTGGCGGCCAGGGCGCCGATGGCGATGACGATGCTGGCGGCAAGGCTGATGACCAGCGGACGCCTCATCGCCTGCCGCCTCCCCCCCCGTGGGTCTGCACGCCCGAGCCTCCTTCCCCGTCGTGGCCGCCGGCGCGGTGGTCGCCGCGCCCGTCACCGCCGTCCACGTCCGCGGCGCCGCGGGCGGCGGCGTCGTGCCCGCCCTCCCCGCCCTCGCCGTCGGCGTCGTGCTCCTCGTCGTACTCGCCGTCCGCGTCGTCGTACTCGCCGTCGGCGTACTCCCCGTCCTCGGCGTCGTCGTACTCGCCGTCCTCGGCGTCGTCGTACTCGCCGTCCTCGGCGTCGTCGTACTCGCCCTCGGCGTCGTCGCCGTAGGCGGCGTCGTACGTGCCGTTCCCGTTGGCCGACGGGCCGTGCCCGTTCAGCCTGGCCTGCAGCTCGTCGGCGTCAACGGAGCCGTCGTCTCCGCCGGCCGGCTGCGCCGGCTCGACCTTGCGGGAGATGGTGGTCCGGGCCACGGTCATGCGGGTGCCCGGTGCCGTCTCGATGGTCACCCGGTCGGGCATGACGTCCAGGACGGTGCCGTAGATGCCGGCGCCCGTGAGGACCTCGTCGCCGGCGGAGATCTCGGTGAGCAGCTGCCGCTGGCGCTGCGCCTGCTTGGACCGGGGACGGAAGAACAGGAACCACGCAGCGACGGCCAGGACCATGAGGAAGATCCAGGTCAGCGCCGAGCTGCCGCTGGCGGGCTTGGCCTTGCCGGACGACGCTGCGGCCAGGAAGGCGACGGTGGCGAGATGAGTGAGCATGGTGGTGGGCCCCAGGGGCGGAGGTGCGGAAAGCCACCGCGCTGCGCCAGCGGCCCGGTGACTTCGGACGCACGACTGTAGCCCACGCCAGGGCCGTTGCCTCGACAGGCCGCCCGGCCACCGCCAGCGACCGGGCGGTGCCGGTCTCGCCGTGCCGGGCGGTGCCGGTCTCGCCGTGCCGGGCGGTGCCGGTCTCGCCGTGCCGGGCGGTGCCGGTCTCGCCGTGCCGGGCGGAGCCGGGCGGTGCCGTCAGGCCCGCGGCCGGGTCACCGGGGACCGGTGGCTCGGGGGGCAGCGGCCCGGCCGGCGCCGGCCGCAGCCCGTGGGGAGCCGATCCCGGCGTCCGGCGCTCACCACAGGGGCGCGGCGGCCGGCGGCGTGCCGGCAACGGGCCCTGCCGGCTGCACGCCGAGGTGCTCGTAGGCCCGTGCCGTCGCCACCCGACCTCGAGGCGTGCGGAGCACCAGGCCCTGCTGCAGCAGGAAGGGCTCGTAGGCGTCCTCCACCGTGTCGGGCTCCTCGCCGACCACCTGCGCGAGGGTGGTGAGCCCGACGGGCCGGCCGGCGAAGCGCCGGCACAGCGCGTCGAGGATGGCCCGGTCGACCTTGTCGAGGCCCAGCTCGTCGACGCCGAACAGGTCGAGGCCGGCGGTGGCGGTCTCGCCCGTCACGGCGCCCTCGGCACGCACCTCGGCGTAGTCGCGCACCCGGCGCAGCAGCCGGTTGGCGATCCGGGGCGTGCCGCGGGACCGCCCGGCGATGGCCTGCGCACCGGCGGGCTCGATGGGGACCTGCAGGATGGCGGCCGACCGGGTGACGATGCGCTCCAGGTCACCCGGCCCGTACAGGTCGAGGCGGCCGACGAAGCCGAACCGGTCGCGCAGGGGACCGGTGAGCAGCCCGGTGCGGGTGGTGGCCCCCACCAGGGTGAACCTGGGCAGGTCCAGGCGCACCGAGCGGGCGGTCGGCCCCTTGCCGATCAGGATGTCGAGCTCGAAGTCCTCCATCGCCGGGTAGAGGATCTCCTCGACGGGGCGGGGCAGGCGGTGGATCTCGTCGACGAAGAGCACGTCGTGCTCCTGCAGGTCGGTGAGGATGGCGGCCAGGTCCCCGGCCCGGACCAGGGCCGGGCCCGACGTGACCCGCAGGCCGACGCCGAGCTCGGCGGCGACGATCCCGGCCAGCGACGTCTTGCCGAGGCCGGGCGGCCCGGCGAACAGCAGGTGGTCGACGGCCTGGCCACGACGCCGGGCTGCCTCGAGGACGATGTCGAGGTGCTCGGTGAGCTGGGGCTGGCCGACGAACTCGGCGAGCCGCCTGGGCCGGAGCTGCACCTCCTCGACCGCCTCGACAGGGTCGTCGTCGTCGACGGCGGGATCGACGGCCCGCAGCCGGCCCGCGGCCCCACCTCCCCCCGGGGTCGCGCCCTGGGCCGCGTGCGCGGCGCCGGGGCCCGGGCTCGCCCCGCCGGCACCGCGC
>JAJZYI010000269.1 GCA_021798135.1 Actinomycetes bacterium
CTCGTGGCTCCCGCGGGAGGCGACGGCGGCGACGGCGGCGGACCCGACGACCCGCCGGCCGGGGTGACGACCACGGGCTGGGTGAAGGTGACCGACGCGCTGCCGCCGAGTCCCGGCGCCGGCGTGCCGCCGGTCGCGGCGGACCCGAAGGCCACCGCCGCGCCGACGTGGACCGTCGCGGCGGTCGACGTCGACACGTGGAGGGCCGCCGTGCCCCCGAGGGCGCCGGCGGTGTCCAGCCCGACGGTGCCCGAGCCGGCGGCGGGCGTCGTCGTGTAGCCGACGGCGAGCGGCGCGGGGACGGCGGCGCCGGTCTCGTCGCGCAGGGTGGCCGTGACCGTGGCGGTGGCACCGGCGGTGACCGACTGCGTGGCCGGGGTCAGCGCCAGGGTGGCGAGCCACGGCGCCGTGGTCGCGCCCACGGCGGCCGAGCACCCCGCGGCACCCGGGCCGCCGGCGCAGCCCCACCAGTCGTCGGTGGCGGCCAGCGCCGCGGTCCCGCCGGGGACGTCCGCCTGCACGGTCCCGGCGCTGGCGACGTGGCTGCCGGCGACGGCGGCGACCGTGCCGGTCAGGCTGTCGTCGACGACGGTGGTGCCGCCGACCGCGTAGCCGCTGTACGGCGACGGCACCGACGGGCCCCAGCTCGCCGCGTTGTCGAGGTAGACGGGGTCCTCGCCGGCGTAGACGTCGCGGGCGAACCCGCTGATGGCGTTGTCCTGGACCGCGGTGCCGGTGCCGTCCCAGACGAGCACGCCGTCGACGGGCACCCCGGCCACCGCCGCGACCGGCGTGGCGCTCCCGTTGTACTGGTAGTGCGTCGCCTCGGTGGTCGTGCCCGCGATGTCGTTGGCGACGATGCTGTCGCCGTCGCTGGCGACGGTCGTCCCGAGGTAGCTCGGGCCGATCTCCACCCCCGCCGAGCCGGCGGTGATGGTGTTGCCCGAGATCGTGCAGCCGCTGGCACCGTGCAGGTCGACACCGTTGTCGTCGGCGGTCAGGGTGTTGCCCGACACGGCGCACCGGGCGCCCGGCGCCTGGGCATCGAGCCACACGGCGCCGACGCTCCAGGGCGACTGGTAGTCCGTGATGGTGTTGCCGGACACGGCGATCGAGCCGAGGCCGCCCGCGGCGATGCCGAACTGGGCGACCGGCGCGATGGTGGCGACGGGGTCGCCGGTGAGCTGGTTGCCGGTGACGGTGGCGGCGAGGTCGCCGGGTGCCGACATCAGGTCGACGGCGACGTGGCCGGCGCCGGAGCGCGCGGTGTTGCCGGCCAGGTCGACGGTGGCGTGCACGGCCGTGGCCTTCACCTCGATGCCGTGCACCGACGCCTGGCCGATGGCGTTCGGCTGCTCGATGTCCTCCACGGTGTTGCCGGCGACGGAGCCGCTGGTGTCGACCATGGCGATGCCCTCGAGCTCGCCTCCCGGCGGCAGGCCGCCCAGTTCGGCCCCGGAGACGGTGAGCCCGCTCACGACGACGGTCGCGGGGTGCGCGGCGGTGGCGGCCACGCCGGCGGCGGCGTCCGGGGACCCGGTCTGGACGCCGACGATGGCCGCGGTGTTGCCCGTGTTGTCGTCGAAGAAGTTCCCGGTGGAGCCCTCGGTCACGTTCTGCACCAGGGCGGTGGGCTCGACGACGGCGGGCGTCCCGCTCGACGGCGGCGGCCCGGCCAGGGTGAGCGCCGTCATGGGCGACGAGGCGCCGGGCGCCACGGTGACCTGCTCGTGGTAGGTGCCGGGCGCGACGTCGACCTGGACCGCCCCGGCGGTCTGCTCGGCCTCGTCGACGGCGTGCTGGATGGTGCCGCACGGGTTCGCCGGCACGGTGCACGGGTTGGTGCCGCCGCTGTCCGACCCGCTGCCGGTGACGTACAGGACGGTGGGCGTCGGGCCGCCGGTCGGGGCGGTCACCGTCACGACCTTGGCGGTCAGGGTGTTGGGGGTCGACGCCTTGTCGTAGGTGAGCTGCAGGGCGACGGCCTGGGGCGCGCAGCCCTGCAGGAAGCCGACCGGCACCGTCTGGCCGTCGGCGACGAGCCCGGTCGGGCCGCTGACCTCGCCCTGGAGGGATTTGGCCTGCACCAGCGTGTAGGTGGTGCCGGGGGTGAGGGTCGGGCACGTGTCGGTGGAGGTGCCGGAGAGGATGCCGTCGGTGACCTGCAGCATGGCGCCGTCGAGCTGCACGGTGCCTGGCGCGGCGAGCAGGGCGGAGTCGAAGCCCGGCGTCGTGCCCGTGCCGGTGATGGAGAGGCCCAGGACGCTCGCGGCGTCGAACGTGGCACTGCCGGTGCCGGCGATCTTGAGGATGCCGGCGCCCAGCGAGCCCGGGGTGGCAGGTGCGCTCATGCCGACCGTCACAGCCGCGCCGGTCGAGGTGAGCGGTCCGATGGTGCCTTCGGCCTGGAGCGCGACGTCCTTGACATCGACCGGCGCGCCGGTGGCGGCGTCGATCCCGGCGGTCGTGCCGGGGGGACCGAACGGCAGGAGGCCGACCACGCCGTTCTGGTAGGCAGCGTCCCCCGTCGCTTTGGACGACGCGCCGACGGCGGTGAAGCCGCCGGTCTCGACCTGGGCGAACAGCCCCAGCGCGCCCCCCCCGGCCAGGTCGACCGCCAGGCTCGGCGCGGGCGACATGCCCGGCGCCGGCGCCACGCTCGCCCCCTGCACCAGCCCGCCCGGGCCGTCCACGTGCCAGGTCTGGTCGGCCGTCAGGGCCAGCGGGACGGACGACGCGTCGAGCGAGCCGTTGGACCCGGCGGTGGCGGCCACGTTGACGCCGCCGGCACCGAGCCCCAGGCTCACCGCGGGCGCCGCCTGCAGCTCGTACCGGTCGGCCCCGGGCGCGAAGTCGACCCCGGAGACGTCGAGGCCCGGCATGTCGTCCGTGCTGGTGTAGCAGGTCGCCGTCGGCGAGCTCGCCGTGCACGAGCCCTCGCCGGACAGGTCGGGGAACGTCAGGATGCTGCCGGCCGCCGGGATCGTGCCGCCCTGCCAGTTGGCGGTCGTCGTCCAGGTGGAGCCGGACGGTCCCTGCCCGGTCCAGGTCGGGCCGGCGACGGCCGACGCGCCAGCCGGCGCGGCCGGGAGGGCGGCGAGCACGGCGACGGTGCCGGTGAGGGTGATCGACGAGACCGCGACGGCGGCCAGCCGCCGTCGCGGCCGCCTGCCCGGGTCTGCTGGCGCGGCGCTGCGACGGTGCGGTGTGCGCACGGACGACATGGTGCTCCTCCTGACTGTCACCGGTCCTCGGCGACGGCCAGCGCTGGTGCCGGTTGGACCGCCACCTGGCTCGGCCTTCGCCGCCCGCCGGGCTCGGCGCCCGGGCGTGGCTGGGGCGATGCCGGTCGCACCTCGACGACGAGCTGCAGCCGCCACTCCTTGTCAACCCAAGGGTCAGACAACGCCACGGTTCGTGATACTGCTACGTTGGGTCACCATTGTCAACGGGAATGACAGGTCGGTGCACACGTTGGCGGGGGGCGCCGCGCCGGTCTCGGCGGTCTCGGCAGTCTCGGCGAGCCGGGCCAGCGGGCAGGGCGCGACCGGCGGACGGAGCCGGGACGCCGGGGTCACTCGACCGGGCAGTCGCCTCGCCAGGCGACGGCCGGCCGGGGCCGGCCCGGCCACGGCACGGGGTCGAGCGGTCCCCTACCAGCGCCACCGGGAAGGCCGGCCCGGGGTCAGAACGAGAAGGCCGGCCCGGCGTCGGCACGTGGCCGTCGGCCCGGCGGGACCATGGGAAGGCCGGCCCGGCGTCGCGTCGGCACCGACCGGGCCGGATCTCCTCGGTCAGACGTCGACGGGGCGGCGACCCTGGAGCGCGCGGCCGAGGGTGAGCTCGTCGGCGTACTCCAGGTCGCCGCCGACGGGCAGCCCGCTGGCGATGCGGGTGACGGCGATGCCGAGCGGGCCGAGGAGGCGGGCGACGTACATGGCGGTGGCCTCGCCCTCCAGGGTGGGGTTGGTGCAGAGGATGACCTCGGTGACCTGCTCGGGGTCGATGCGGTCGAGCAGCTCGCGGACCTTGAGCTGGTCGGGGCCGATCCCGTCGAGGGGGTTGAGCGCTCCGTGCAACACGTGGTAGCGGCCGCGGAACTCGCGGGTCTTCTCCACCGCCACGATGTCGCGGGGGTCCTCGACCACGCAGAGCACGCCGGCCTCGCGGGCCGCGTCGGCACACACCCCGCACAGCTCGCCCTCGGCCACGTTGAAGCAGCGGGTGCAGAGGGTGGTGCGCTCGGCCATGGTGACGATGGCGGCGGCCAGCCGCCGTGCGTCCTCGGGCGCCACCTTCAGCAGGTGGAAGGCGATGCGCTGCGCCGACTTGGGGCCGATGCCCGGGAGCCGGCCCAGCTCGTCGATGAGCGCCTGCAGCGGGCCCGTGTACATCAAGGCTGCCCTGCCGGCGGCCCGGCGGTCACGGCGGCGGGCCGGACCCGCGCCGGGCCTCCCGCGATGGCGGCGGGGCGGGAGCGCGTCCGACCTCCCCGGCCGGCGGCGAGACCTCCTCGGCCGGCGGCGGGCCGCACCCGCATCCGACCTCCTGCTCCGGCGGGGGCGGGCCGCATCAGACCTCCTCCGCGTCCGGGAACGCCTGGCGCAGCCGCTCCTGGGGCGTGACGCCGGTCCCGGCCGGCGCGGTCTCGGCCTGCAGCACGTCGGGATCGAGCAGTGCCTCGTCGTCGTAGCGGACCTCGTCGTCGAGGGGCGGGGGCTCGGGCCCCGGCTCGAGCTGGTGCAGCGCGCCGGGTCGGCTCCCGCCGGCCGGGCGGAACCCTCCGGAGGTGCCGCCGTCTCCCGCCCCGGGCGCGCCGCCGGCCCCCGCCGCTCGCGCCGCGGCGACCGCACCGGT